>NZ_JANX01000295.1 GCF_000767795.1 Inquilinus limosus MP06
GTGCAGCTTCCCCGCCGCCGCCTCGTAGCGGTCGAGCGCGGCGCGGCTCGTGGTCGAGACCGGAACGCCGCGGCTGTCGATGAGCCCCATGGCCGGATCCTCCTGCTGGCCCGGTCAGGATACCCGAAGGGCAAAAACAGCGAAGCCCCCGTCCGATTGGCGGGGGCTTCGGTGCTTGTCCTTGCGGCTGTAGACCTTGCCGGACGGGACGATCTTGTGGCCGAGCCGGCGGGCGATCGGGGCATGCGGATCGCGCCGCTTCGGCCCGGCCTTGGGCACGGGCTTCTTCATGGGCCGCTCCTTTCGGGCTGGGCCGCCGTGATATGGCGTTTCGCCGATCCGGCGCAAGGCCGGGGCCGTTCCGTGTTAAGAAATATACGGAAACGCGAAACATCTGGCGGCGGACATGCGTTCATGTCACGTGTAACACGAACGAACGCCGCCGCGGACCGCCCAGCGACCGGTCCCCAGCACACCGAGGCCGCCCATTTCCCGCACAGCTGATTCCCAGGACCCGGTCAGACCGGACTGGTCCGCGCATGTCCGACGCCTCCGGAAGCAGTGGCGCCGTCGCGGCCGCCATCATGTCACCGCCGCCGCGCAGGCCGTGCCGCTCTACGCCCTGTACGGGCTGATGCGGGCGCTGCCGCTGGATGCCGCCTCCGGCCTCGGCGGCTGGGTCGGCCGCACCATCGGCCCGCGCCTCGGCGCCTCGCGCCGCGCCGACGCCAATCTGCGCCTGGTGATGCCGGAGCTGTCGGCCGCCGGGCGCGAGCGCGTCATCCGCGGCATGTGGGACAATCTCGGCCGGGTGATCGCCGAGTTCCCGCATCTCGGCCGGCTGCGCCGCAGCGAGGGCCGGCGCGCCCGCCGCGTCCAGATCGAGGGCATAGAGCATTTCCTGGCCGCCCGCGACGGCGGCCGCGGCGTGGTCATGGCGATCGGCCATTTCGGCAATTGGGAGGTCGGGGCCGCGGTCGCCGCAAATCACGGCGTGCCCTTCACCGCCATCGCCCGGCCGCCGAAGAACCCGCTGGTCGGCTGGCTGCTGCACCGCATCCGCAGCTCGGTCGGCACCATCCTGCTGGAGAAGCGGATGGAGGGGTCGGACGCCAAGCGCGCCCTGTCGGTGCTGCGCGCCGGCGGCGTGCTGGGGATGATGGTCGACCAGCGCTACAATGGCGGGCTGAAGGTGCCGTTCATGGGCCATGACGCCATGACCTCGCCCGGCGCCGTGGCCATGGCCTACCATCTCGGCTGCGCCGTGATCCCGGTCAGGATCGAGCGCCAGGCCGGTGCCCGCTACCGCGCGGTGTTCGAGCCGCCGCTGGCGATGCCGCGCACCGGCGACCGCAAGGCCGATATCGAGGCCGCGACGATCGCGCTGAACGGGGTGGTCGAGGGCTGGGTCCGCGGCCGGCCCGAGCAATGGCTGTGGCTGCACAAGCGCTGGATGATGCCCCGCCCGCGCAAGCTGCGGCAGCGCGTCCTGGCCTACAAGGCCAGCCTGGCGGCTCACGAAGACTGAGAGCGTTACAGAGCCGTCCCGGCGTCCAGCACCACATTGGCGCGGTATTCGACGCCGAGGGCGACGTAGCCTTCGGCCAGCTTGCGGTGGTGCGCGTGCTCCTCGTCGGTCAGGGCGCGCACGAAGCGGGCCGGGCTGCCGGCCCAGAGCTGGCCGGCCGGCACGCGCTTGCCGGGGGTCAGCAGCGCCCCGGCCGCGACCATCGCCCGGCCTTCCACCACCGCCCGGTCCATGACGCAGGCCTTCATGCCGACGAAGCTGCGGTCCTCCAGCGTGCAGGCGTGGATCAGCGCCATATGGCCGATGGTGACGTCGTCGCCGATATGGGTCGGGCCGTCGGCCGAGGCGACATGGATCACCGTGCCGTCCTGGATGTTGGTGCGGGCGCCGATGCGGATCGGCTGCATGTCGCCGCGGATGACGCAGCCGAACCAGACGCTGCTGCCCGGCCCGATCTCGACATCGCCGATCACCACCGCGCCGGGCGCGATGAAGGCGTCCGGCGCGATGCGGGGCAGCTTGTCGCGATAGGGCAGGATCACAGCACCCGCCGCCATGACGGGCCTCAGGCCGCCCGCGAGTGCGCCGGCAGCAGCCCGGCGGTCGGGGCCAGGCCCAGCGCCAGGTTCAGGTTCTGCACCGCGGCCCCGGACGCGCCCTTGCCGAGATTGTCGAGCTGGGCCACCAGCAGCGCCTGCTCTTCCCTGGCGTTGCCGAACACGAACAGCCGCAGCTGGTTGGTGCCGTTCAGCGCCTCGGGCTCCAGCTCCGCCAGCGCCTCGCTGTCGGCCAGCGGCGCGACGGTCACGAAGGGCTGGCCCTGGTAGTGCTCGGCCAGCGCCGCATGCAGGTCGGCGGCCGAGGGCTGCTTCGGCAGCGACCACAGCGGCAGCGGCAGCGAGACCAGCATGCCCTGGGCGAAGGTGCCGACCGAAGGCACGAAGATCGGCGCATGGGCCAGGCCGGACCAGCGCTGCAGCTCCGGCACATGCTTGTGCGCCAGCTTCAGCCCGTAGAGGTAGAAGGGCGGGCCCTTCTTCTCGGCCTCGTAGCGGGCGATCAGGCTCTTGCCGCCGCCGGTGTAGCCGCTGACCGCGTTGACGGTGACGGGGTGGTCCGCCGGCACCAGGCCGCGATCGATCAGCGGCCGCAGCAGGGCGATGCCGCCGGTCGGGTAGCAGCCGGGGTTGGAGATGCGCTTGGACCCGGCCACCGCCTCGGCCTGGCCGGGCGCCAGCTCGGGGAAGCCGTAGGTCCAGCCCTCCGCGGTGCGATAGGCGGTCGAGGCGTCGATCACCCGCACCTCCGGGTTCTCGACCATCGCCACCGCCTCGCGCGCGGCGTCGTCGGGCAGGCACAGGATGGCGGCGTCGACCGCGTTCAGCAGCCGCCGGCGAGCGGCCGGGTCCTTGCGCTCGTGATCGGCCAGGCTGACGATCTCGACATCGGCGCGGCGGGCCAGACGGTCGCGGATCTGCAGCCCCGTCGTACCAGCCTCGCCATCGATGAACACCGTCGCCGGCATCGCCTTGCCCTCGGAAAGAGATCAGAGGGTGGACACTTAACACATCCGGGGCCGGGGCCGAACCGGCAACAGGGTCATGGCGGATATTTGCGGGACGACGGTTGAAGGGCGAGGCGCCGCCCTCGCCCCTCCCCTGCCGTCATTGCGAGGAGGCGAAGCCGACGAAGCAATCCAGGGGCCACAGCGAGCGGCCCCTGGATTGCTTCGCTGCGCTCGCAATGACGGTGGTGGGAACTGTGAAAGGACTCCGAGACAAACGCTGGATGGCCCCGCCTCAGCCCCTTCCCGCCTTCAGCTCCCGCAGCACCGTGGCGATCCGGTCCAGCGCGGCGGGCGCGTGCTCGTAGCCATGGGTGATGCGCAGGTGATGCTCGGCGCCGAGATACACGCCCGGCGCCACCAGCACCGAGGAGCGGCGGCGGATCGCGTCGGCCACCGCGACCGAGGACAGGTCGAGATGGACCCGGACGAAGCCCAGCGCCGTGGCCGCCGGCGGCACCGCCGAGACTAGGTCGGAATTCGCATCGACCCAGCGCTTCAGCCCGTCCCAGCCGCGGCGCGACAGCTCGCGCTGCCGGGCCACCAGCCGTTCGCGGGTCGCCGGCTCCAGCGCCAGCTCGGCCAGCAGCATCGACGGGCCGGCGGTGGCGATGACGACATATTCGTGCCGGCGCCACGCCTCCTCGACAAGGTCCTTCGGTCCGACCAGCCAGCCGACGCGCAGCCCGGCCAGGCCATAGGCCTTGGACAGGCTGCCGACCACGACGGTCCGCTCGTATCCGCCCCAGAAGCTCGGCGTCTCGGTGTCGCTCAGCCGCTCGGTGCCGCGATAGACCTCGTCGACATGCAGCCAGGCCCCTGCCCTGGCCGCAATGGCGGTGATCCGCGCCGCCTCCTCCGCCGTCAGGATGCTGCCGGTCGGGTTGTTCGGGTTGACGATGGCGATCATCCGGGTGCGCGGGCCGACCGCGGCCTCCAGCGCGTCGAGATCCGGCCGCCAGCCCTGGTCGGGCCGCAGCGGGAAGCTCTTCACCGTGCAGCCGAGGTTGCGGGCGATGCCCCAGACCTGGCGGTAGCCCGGCTCCATCACCACGATCTCGTCGCCCGGCGACAGCAGCGCCTGGCACAGGATCTGGTTCGCCTCCGACGCCCCGGCCGTGACCAGCACCTGGTCGGCGGTCGCCCCGTCATAGAGCCCGGCGATCCGTGCCCGCAGCGCGTCGGTGCCGTTGACCTGCGGGTAGAACAGCACTTGGTCGAGTAGCCGGTCGACCGCGTCCGGCCCCAGCACCTCGCGCACGGCGGCGCAGCGTACCGAACTGTCGGCCAGGTTGTACTCGACCG
Source organism: Inquilinus limosus MP06 (assembly GCF_000767795.1). Classification (GTDB taxonomy): domain Bacteria; phylum Pseudomonadota; class Alphaproteobacteria; order DSM-16000; family Inquilinaceae; genus Inquilinus; species Inquilinus limosus_E. The sequence continues at coordinate 4,398 of NZ_JANX01000295.1, forward strand.
TGTGCTCCCACTCCGACTGCCACTGCTCGAGTTCGAAAGGCTGGAAGGTCATCGCCGCATCCCCGAAATCCGTCGCCATCGATACTGCAATATATTACATATTTATCCGCAACAAGATGCGAATAGGGTACGGCCGATGACATCGTCGCAGGAGGTGCTGCAGCGGATCGCCCGGAGGTTGCGACAGGAACGGCAGGCGCGCGGCCTGAGCCAGGCGGCGCTGGCCGAGCGCAGCGGCGTGTCGCCCCGCATGCTGGCGCTGATCGAGAAGGCGGAGACCAATCCCAGCATCGCCACGCTGGCCGAGATCGCCGGCGCGCTCGGCATCGGCTTCGGCGAGCTGGTCGGCGGCGAGGTCGCGGCGCCGGCCCGGCTGATCCCGCCCGGGGAGTTCGCGACGATGTGGCAGACGGAAGCAGGCAGCGCCCGGCTGATCGCCTCCGGCGGCCGGGCCGAGCTGTGGGACTGGGCGCTGGCGGCCGGCGCCCGCTACGACGCCAGCCCGGACCCGGCCGGGACGGTGGAGCTGATCCGGGTGCTGGAGGGCACGCTGGTGCTGGAGGTCGACGGCATCGCCCTCGCCGCCCCCGCCGGCCACGCCCTGCGCCTGGCCAGCGACCGGCCCTACGCCTACCGCGCCGAGGGCGGGCCGGTGCGCTTCGTCAAGGTGGTGACGCCCGTCGGCCGCTGAGCGGCTGAGTCATTCCGCCCCACCGGGCAAAGTCTGCTTGCCTCGCTCGGCTTCGGCCGGCACCATGCGGCCCGCGGATTCACCAGAGCGGCGATCGGATGACCCCATCACGACGCAACGCCGTGCTGGCCATCGTCGCCGGCAGCCTGCTGATGACGGCCGCGCCGGCCACGAATCACCCGGCGCCGGACTTTGCCATGCCCGTCTCGCCGCTCGTCCCGGGCCTGGCGCTGGGGCCGGAGGTGCCGGACGAGATCCCGCATTCCAGCGACCATGCCTTCGCCGAGCTGCTGGCCGCGGCCGAGAGCAGCCGCGACCCGCTGCAGATGAACAAGGGCGGCTATGCCGGGCTGTTCCAGCTCGGCGAATCGGCGGCGGCGATCGCCGGCATCTATGATCCGGGGGAGCCGCTGACAGCGGAGGACACCCGCAACCGCTGGCGCGGCAGCTTCCACATCCCGGGCTATCCGCAGGTGCGGACGATCGGCGATTTCCTGGACACGCCGGCGGCGCAGATCGCGGCCTTCCGCCTGCACCTCGCCCATCTCGACCGCGAGATCGCGCAGCGCGGGCTGAACCGGCATATCGGCGGCTATGTCGCCGGCGTGCCGATCACCTGGGACGGGCTGCGCGCCATGATGCATCTGGGCGGGCCGGACGGCACCGAGCGCTTCATCGCCACTGCCGGCGCCTATGACCCGGCCGACGACAACGGCGTGCGGATCAGCGATTACGGCCGGCGCTTCGCCGGCGTCACCGCGATCCAGCCGACCAAGCCGGCGGTGATCCCGACCGTGGCGACCACCATCGCCGCCCCCGCCCTGGCCGGGGGGCCGATCAAGCCGGCCCCCACCTCGGGCGTCGTCATCCCGACCCTGGTCGCGACCACGCCGTCGCCGCGCCGCCGGCCGTCGGGCCGAAACGGGGCGCAACGAAAAAGGGGCGCCCGAGGGCGCCCCTTTCCGAACAACGGATCCGAAATCCGGATCAGCGCTTGGAGAACTGGAAGCTCCGGCGGGCGCCGGCCTTGCCGTACTTCTTGCGCTCGACCACGCGCGGATCGCGGGTGAGGAAGCCGTGGGCCTTCAGCGCGCCGCGCAGGCCCGGCTCATAGGCCACCAGGGCACGGCTGAGGCCGTGCCGGACCGCGCCGGCCTGGCCGGAGAGGCCGCCGCCGGTGACGGTGCAGATGACGTCGAACTGGTTGGTCCGGTCGCACACCTCGAAGGGCTGCTTCAGCAGCATGCGCAGCACCGGGCGGGCGAAGTAGATCTCCTGGTCGCGGCCGTTGACCGTGACCTTGCCGCTGCCGGGCTTGATCCAGACGCGGGCGACCGCGTCCTTGCGGCGGCCGGTGCCGTAGGAGCGGCCCTGGGCGTCGCGCTTCGGCTCCGCCGGCGCGGCCTCGGCCACGGCGCCTTCGAGGGTCGGCTTCAGATCGGAGAGGGACTGCAGATCGGCCACGGCCTTACCTCTTGTTCTTCGGATTCATGGCAGCGACGTCCAGCACCTCGGGCTGCTGCGCCTCGTGCGGATGCGACGCACCGGCATAGACCTTGAGGTTGCCCATGACCTTCCGGCCCAGGGGCCCGCGGGTGATCATGCGCTCGACCGCCTTCTCGATCACGCGCTCCGGATGGGCGCCATCGAGGATCTGGCCCTTCGACCGGCCCTTGATGCCGCCGGCATAGCCGGTGTGCCAGTAGAAGATGCTGTCCTGGCGCTTGTTGCCGGTCAGACGGACCTTCTCGGCATTGACGACGATGACGTTGTCGCCGGTGTCGACGTGAGGGGTGAAGGTGGTCTTGTGCTTGCCGCGAAGGCGCATCGCGATGATGCTGGCGAGCCGACCGAGAACGACGCCGTCGGCGTCGACCACGATCCACTTCTTCTCCACCTCGGCGGGCTTGGCGGAATATGTCTTCATGACGGGCCCTTGATCGAGGGTCGGGAACGGATGCCGCCGGCCGCCCTGGGGAGGGCTTCCGGCGAGAGGCCGCTGTCTACGCGTGCGGACCGGCCGCGTCAACGGAAAAAAGCAGCGAAACCACAGTCACTTAGCAGAACGGTATTCAAATACCTTCCGCGCAGGCCGCAGGATCGCTGGCGTTCCGGACCATAACCGCAATCACGCCGCGGCGAAGCCCTGCATCACCAGCCGCACCAGATCGGCCTGGCGGCAGGTGCCGGTCTTGCCGAACACGGCCTTGAGATAGCCGCGCAGGGTGTTGACGCTGACGCCCCACTCCGCCGCCAGGCTGCCGATGGTGGCGCCGGAGGCCAGGCGCGACGCCACCTCCGCCTCCCGCGCGGTCAGGCCGAAGGCGGTCATCAGGGCGCGCCCGTCGACCGCCCGCGCCTCGTCCGGCGCCGCGATGAAGATCGCCGCGCGGGCCGGGCCGCAGCGCCC
>NZ_JANX01000296.1 GCF_000767795.1 Inquilinus limosus MP06
CAGGCGTCGGGCCTGCCACTGGCCTGGCCGGCCCGGCTGCCGAACAGCCGCATGGCGCTGGCCGCGGCCGAATGGGCCCGCCGCCACGCCCCCGATGCCTTCCCCTCGCTCCAGAAGGCGCTGTTCGCCGCCCATTTCGCGCTGGGCCAGGATCTCGGTGACCGGACGGTGATCGACCGGCATGCGGCCGCTTCCGGTATCGATCTTGCGGCCCTGAACGCCGCGCTGGACGACGGCAGCGCCGATGCCCTGGTCGGCCAGTCGGAGGCGCTGGGCCGCCGCCTGGGCGTGCAGGGGACGCCGGCCTGGCTCGTCGCCGGCCGGCTGATCCCCGGGCTCTATCCGCGCGAGCAGTTCGAGACGCTGCTGCGGAGCCTGGCCGGCTGAGGGCCTACCCGACGGGTCGCCCGGCGGCCCCGCCGCGTCACGGCAGGTCGACGATCTCGACCCAGTTCGCGCCGCGGCCAACCGAATACCGGCCCAGCGGCGTCAGGGCGCCGCTGGCTTTGTCAATCCGGTAGACCGCCAGCCGGTCGGACTTCTCCCCCGATGCGATGAGATAGGTTCCGCTCGCATCGATGCGGATGCCGCGCGGCTGCGTCTCGGTGGCGTAGCTGGTGACATAGGCCGGCGTCCCCGTCTCCGGGGCGACGGAGAACAGCGCGATCCGGCTGGTCGTCCGCTCCGTGGTGTAGAGGAACCGGCCGTCGGGTGTCGCCTGGATGTCCGCGGCCCATACCCGCCGCTTGCCGTCATCGGCGGGCGGCGAACCCGGCGGCAGGCCCGGCACCAGCCCGGCCTCCGGCGGCACGGTGGCGACTGTGTCGCGCTCGGTCAGGGTGCCCGTGGCCTGGTCGACCGCGAAATGGATCAGGTTCCCCGACAGCTCGCACAGCACGTAGAGAGATGTGTTGTCGGGCGACAGGATCGGGTGGCGCGGGCCGTTGCCCGCTGCCGTCTTCACCAGCGGCGGATCGTTCGGCGTCAGCCGGCCGGTCGCGGCGTCGAACCGGAACTGCAGGATCTGGTCGCTGCCGAGATTGGTGGCATAGACGAAGCGGTTGGTCCGGTCGGCACGGATGGCATGGGCGTTCTTGCCGGTCGGGACCACCTGGCCGGCCTCCGCCCGGACCAGGCCGTCGACATCGATCGGGCTGACCGCGACCTTGTCGCCGCCATAGGAGGCGGTGAACAGGAAGCGTCCGGTCGCGTCGGTCGAGACATAGGCCATGCTGTCGGGCAGCGGCGCCGTCGCCTGCTGCCGCAGCGCGCCGCTGGCCGGATCGATCGCATAGGTCACGACCGTGAAGGGCTGCGACCGGACCACGGCGTAGAGGTGCCGCTTGTCCGGGCTGACCGCCATCGGCATCACCATCTTCCCGGCCATGGTCTTGCCCAGCGGCGTCAGCCCGCCGGTCGCCTTGTCCATGGCGTAGCCGTCGATATTCCCGTCCTCGGCGTTGGAGACATAGACGAAGGTGGCCGCCGCTGCCGTCGGCGCCGGGCCGAAAGCGGCAAGCGACGAGGCGACGGCGAGCAGTCCTGCCCATATCGGCAATGCGCTTGGCATGGTCCTTGTCCTCCCTGAAGGCTGGGGCACCCCGGTGCCTCTTCGACGCCGAAGGGTCTTATGCCCCTGGCCCTGCCGTCCAAGCCGAAACGGGTATCGATCGATGCAGCCGTGGCATCGATCCGAGCCGGCCCGCACCGAGGCGCCCGGCACGGTGCTAGGCTGGATGATGCATGAGATCGGCCGCCAACCGGAGGTGGAAGTGCGGATCCATGCCGAGCTCGCCGCCGCGCTTGGTGGGAGGCTGCCGACCCATGAGGATCTGCCGGCCCTGGCCTATCTCGACCGTGTCATCACCGAGGTGCTGCGGCTGCGCACGCCGCCGGTGTTCATGCGGCGCACCGATGTCCGCCACCATCCCGGCCGCGACTCACAGTTGCGTACACGAAAAAAGATTTGTGTCTGAAAGTGATTGTATTGGTTAAGGTGTTGAGATTCAAGTAAACATATTGTTCATTTTTAAATCATATTTGAGGTGATAATATAGTGGCTCATTCAAATGCTCCGCATCGGCATGTGGTTTCTCATCTTGTGAAGCCGAAGGTGGATGTGGATTACCTGATGGAGCTGTCGGTATGCCTTATGATTTCGAGACGCGCAGTGCGGCGCAAGCCAGCGCCATCCCGTCAACGCAGCAGACCCTTCATGTCGGCGGATATGCCAGACTCGGCGACGGCGGCGATGCCTTCTATCAGCGCGTGAACGCCGATCCTGGCCATCGCGGCGCTTTCGCCGATGCATCCGGCGGTTGGTGGGAGATCGCCGGGGACGAGGTCAATGTCGCGTCCTTCGGGGCCGTCCGGAACGGCGACTCGCCGTCACCGACCAGTGATACCGCGGCCATCCAGGATGCGATCAACTATATCTCCGCCAGATCGGCGGGGGGCGTGGTCCGCTTCTCCCGAGGCGTCTATGCGCTCGGCGGCGGCCTTCTCTCCGCCAAGAACGTCCGGCTGAAGGGGCGGGGGATAGGCCTCTCCATCCTCAAGCTCATCGTGGACGGTCATCTCCTCGGTGCGAATGGAGAGAGCAGCTTCAATGGCGGTTCGTTCGAGATCGAGGACCTGACCCTGTGGGGGTACGCCGATCGGCTGAGTGGGGCCGGGACCGAGGCCCAGCGCATGATCAACCTGCAATGGTACGATCGGGTGGCCGTCCGTCGCGTCGAGGTCTGCTATTCCCGTTTCATGGGCTTGACGATGAAGGCCCGGCAGGCCGTGGTCGAGGATTGCCACGTCCACCACACCAACCGGGACGGCATCAATATCGGCTTCGCCACCAATGTCGTGGTCACCGGAAACGTGATCTCGCGCGTTGGCGATGACGCCATCGCGGTCCATTCCAGCGTAGCGCCCGGCCAGAATGCGAGCGCCTATGAGCGGCGGACCGTGATCGCGAACAATGTGGTGGAGTTCTCGGCCGGCATCAAATGCGTGGGCGCCCGGAACACCACGGTGGTCAACAACTCCCTGCGCTTCGTCATGGGCTACTTCGTCGATCTGTCGGTGGCGCCGCCGGAGGGCGTCAACGACCTCACCACCAATGTGATCGCCAACAACGTCTGCTCGGACCTGATCAATCTGAACAGTGACGGGATCGGTGGGGGCGACGTCTGCCGCGGCATCTATGTGAAGGCCGTGACCCCGACTGCCGGCACTGAGGCACCTGTGCCCGCCGGGGCCCCAGGACGTTGGACGGCGGGCACGATCGTGAAGCCGGAGCCCTATATCAACACCTTCGGCGCCGCGAAGGCTCATGGCGGCGGCTATGGCGTGATCATCTCGGGGAACACGCTGACGAACACGCTGAGCGGCCTGACCCATTTCTCCGACGCCGGCTACGGCAAGCTGTGGTGGAATGCCGGCGAGGTCGACCCGGAGATGGCTGGCACGATCGGTATCCACCAGACCACCTCGCGGGGTATCGTCATCGGCAGCTCGATGCAGAACGCCGTGGTCAGCGGCAACATTGTCGACAGCTATGCGACGGGCCTTTATCTCGCTGAGGCGACCTATCTGCGGAACATTGCCGTCACAGACAACGTGTTCCGGCGCTGCCGCACTTGGGGCGCCGACCTGGCTGTCGGTGGCGCGGACAAGACCGGCGACCTGCTGGTCGCCGACAATGTGTTCGATATCGATCCCTTCTTCGAACATCCGCACCGTGCCGCGGATGGCAGCTGGGATACGTCGGCACCCACTGGCAGCGGCTATGGCCTCAACCTGAACGCGACGGTCGGGGTGGTGGTCCGCGGCTGCGTGTTCAAGAACGCGAAGGGACCAGTCTCAGCCGTTGCCGGCGGCTATCAATGTGCCCTCAAGGACAACAGCTATGTCGGCGATCCGGCGGCGCTGCAGGGCATGACGTTCTATCCCAACATCCGGGAGAACGACCTGGTCTGGGTAGACAGCAACCCGACCGCCGCAACCTATGGGACCAATCGCTCGATCAAGAACTCGACCGGGAACTTCACCGCGGCGCCGGCCAGCGGCGGCTGGATGGCGGGGCAGTTCGTGCCGAATGCGGCGCCGGCGAGCGCCGGAGGGAAGGTACTCCTCGGCTGGATCAGGCTCACCACCGGCACGGCCAATATCCTGAACACGGACTGGGCGCCGGTCTACGGCGCCACGTCGTAAGCGGCCCCTGCTGCGTCCGGCGTCGCCGGACGCAGCAGGGTCACAATCCAAGGCTAGCATGCTATCCAGGAGTGGGGAGAGAGGACATGCGACGGTTCCTGCGAGTCCTGCTGTGCGGGTTCGGCGCGATCGCGATCTGGCCGGCGGCGGCGCCCGCCCAGGACGGATGGGGCTGGACGATCATCACCCCCTCGGTGGCCGGCACGGACACGCTGGGCCTGGCCCTGCGCCGGATCACGGAGGAGCAGCAGCATCCGCAGCCCGGCGCCGCGGCGCCGTCGGCCGCGGCGGGCGCCTTCCGCTACACCCCCTCGCGCGACCGCCGCGCCGTCAATCTGGCCCGCTTCGTGGCCCGCAGCCGGGCGGCGGATCCGCAGGGGGCGGACAATCTCGCCAAGGTGTTCGCATCGGTCGACGTGGTCGAGCAGATGCGGGCGCCGCTCGCCGCCGTCGGGCTGCGGATCGACGATGTCGCCGACGCCTATGCGGTGTATTGGATCAATGCTTGGCAGGCCAGCCGCGGGGTCGATGACGACGTCAGCCGCGCCACCGCCCTGGCCGTGCGGGACCAGGCCGCCCGCGCCATGGCGGCGTCGGGCCAGCTGCGCGGGGCGGGCGACGCGGCCAAGCAGGAGATGGCCGAGGCCTTGCTGATCCAGGCGGCGCTGATCTCGGACGCGCTGAAGCAGAGCCAGGGCAACCCGGAGCTGAGCCGCCAGGTCGCCGCGGCCGTGTCGCAGGGCGCGCGGGGGATGAGCCTCGATCTCGCCGCCATGACGCTGACCGAGAAAGGCTTCGTTCCGGCCGAGTGAGCGGACAGCGGCGCGCTACGCCGGGAACAGGTGCTTCGCCAGGAAATCGATGAAGACACGAAGTTTGGGCGCGGGGTAGCGGCTGGACGGCCACAGCAGGCGGAACACGCCCTCATGCGCGGTGTGTTCGGCCAGCACCACGACGAGGGTGCCGTCCCCGATCTGCCGGCGGATGGCGAAATCCGGCAGGCAGGCGATGCCCAGCCCCTGCTCGGCCATGGCGATCAGCGGCTCGATCGTGTTCGCCACCGCGCTGCTCGGCAGGGCGATCCCGGCGCGGCGCAGCGGCCAGGGCTCGAACCTGCCGCTGGTGGCGAAGCGGTGCTGCAGGCAGGCGTGGCCGGCCAGCTCCTCCGGCACCCGCGGCACGCCGCGGCGCGCGAGATAGGCGGGCGCCGCCACCAGCTGCAGCCGGAACACGCCGAGGATTCGGCTCATCAGCCGGGAATCGCCGACCTCGCCGGCGCGGATCACGGCGTCGAAGCCTTCCTCGATCACGTCGACCAGCCTGTCGGTGAAATCGAGGTCCAGCTCGATCTCCGGATACTCGCGCATGAAGGCGCCCAGCGTCGGCATCATCAGCATCCCGGCCAACGGCAGGCTGACCCGCAGCCGGCCGCGCGGCGCGCCGCGGGTCTGCGCCAGCTCCGCCTCCGCCGTCTCGATCTCGCTGAAGATCCGCCGGCACCGCTCCAGGAACAGTGCCCCCTCCGGCGTCAGCGTCACCGAGCGGGTGGAGCGGTGCAGCAGCCGCACGCCCAGCCGCTCCTCCAGCCGCGCCACCGCCTTGCCGATGGCGGAGGAGGAGACGCCGAGCTGCCGCCCCGCGGCGGTGAAGCTGCGGGATTCCGCCGCCCGGACGAATGCGTCGAGCGCGCCGAGGCTGTCGGTGAGGCGCATGGTCATTCCGGACACCCACCTCCGAAGTGTCAGGAACCATAGCCCAATTCTCCACAATGCGCGGCAGCCTCATCTTCCGGAGCAGGCCATCACCTGAGGAGGCAGCCATGCCCGAGACATCAGCCGCGCCGCAGCATCACGACCGATTCCCGTATTCCGCCATCGTCGACCGGCCGAAGCTGGGCTGGCCGAACGGCGCCCGGGTGGCGGTCTGGGTGTCGCCGAACATCGAGCATTTCCTGTTCGACCGGCCGTCGAGCTCGATCAACCCCTTCACCGCCAACCTCGTCCCCGACGTGCTGAACTATTCCTGGCGCGACTACGGCGTCCGCGTCGGCATCTGGCGGCTGATGGAAGTGATGGAGCGGCACGGCGTCCGCGGCACCGTGCCGCTCAATGCCGACGTCGTGCGGCACTATCCGCGCATCATCGAGGCCGGGCAGGCGCTGGACTGGGAGTGGATGGGCCACGGCCTCACCAACTCGGCGCTCATCAACGGCCAGCCGGAGGATGAGGAGCGGGAGATCGTGCGGGCGGTGGTCGACACCATCGGCCAGGCCACCGGCCGGCGGCCGCGCGGCTGGCTCAGCCCGGCGCTGACGGAATCGCACAACACCCTCGACCTGCTGGCCGAGGCCGGCATCGACTATGTCGCCGACTGGGTGAATGACGAGCAGCCCTATCCGATGCGGGTGCGCACCGGGAAGATGCTGTCGCTGCCCTATTCGATCGAGATCAACGACTTCAACGCCTTCCTCTTCCAGGGCCAGTCCGGCGTGCAGTTCGCCGACACGATCCGGGAGCAGTTCGACGTCCTGTACGAGGATGGCGCCGTGACCGGCCGGGTGATGGGCATCGCCTTGCACCCCTTCCTGATCGGCCACCCGCACCGGGCCCGGCATTTCGGCCGGGCACTGGCCCATATCGCCTCGCATCCCGATGTCTGGCTGGCCACCGGCAGCGAGATCGCGGACTGGTATCGGCAGACTGTCGGGAAGGGCTGACCGGGCACCTCGGCCTGGGCGGATGGCGTCCCCGGAGAGATTCGAACTCCCGACCCGCTGCTTAGGACGCAGCCGCTCTATCCTGCTGAGCTACGGGGACCCGGGCGCCCTTATAGCAAGCCGGCGGGGCGATGACACCCCCCGTGACATCGTCGGCAGGCCGGAAGCGAAAGAGGCCACCCCCGCGCCCGGCGGGGGTGGCCCCGATGCCGCACGAAAACGGAGGCGATGGGGCCTCAGTCCTCGATGAAGCTGCGCTGGAAGGCGTGCACCAGCGGGTCGACCGCATATTGCAGCGCGGTGCGGGTGCCGGTCATGATCGAGGCCTCGGCCGGCATGCCGGCGGAGAGGTTGACCTGCGGCGCCACCCGCTTCAGCAGGCTCGGGTCGACCTCGACCTTGGCCAGGAAGTAGGAGCGCTTGGTCGCCTCGTCCTGGGTGCTGTCGGCGGCGACATAGATCACGGTGCCGTCGATCCGCGGCATGTTGCGCTGATGGTAGGCGGTGAAGCGCACCAGCGCCGACTGCCCCTCGCGCACAGTGTCGATGTCGTTCGGC
>NZ_JANX01000297.1 GCF_000767795.1 Inquilinus limosus MP06
GGCCAGCGCCAGCGCCGCGCTGGCGGCCCTGGCCCGGCTGAACGCCGCGGCCCCGCCGCCGGCGGCGGTGCACAAGAGCCAGACGGTGGACGATCTGGTGCGCGAGCTGCTGCGGCCGATGCTGAAGGAATGGCTCGACGCCAACCTGCCCCGGCTGGTCGAGCAGGCGGTCGAGCGGGAGGTATCCCGCATCGCCAGCGGCGCCGTACGACGCTGACCCGCCCCTTCGCTTCACCGCTCCATCGTCAGAATTCGAGAATACGGAAGGTTCAGCCATGCTGGACAAGACTTACGGGCCGCGCGAGGTCGAGGCCAAGCTTTATCCCGAATGGGAGCAGAGCGGCGCCTTCGCCAACAACGTCCAGTCGAACGCGGCGCCTTTCACCATCATGATGCCGCCGCCGAACGTGACCGGCAGCCTGCATATGGGCCATGCCTTCAACATGACCCTGCAGGACGTGCTGACCCGGTTCAACCGGCGGCGCGGCCGCGACGCGCTGTGGCAGCCCGGCACCGACCATGCCGGCATCGCCACCCAGATGGTGGTCGAGCGGGAGCTGGGGAAGCAGGGGATCAAGCGCCAGGATCTCGGCCGCGACGGCTTCCTGGAGAAGGTGTGGGAGTGGAAGGCCCAGTCCGGCGGCGCCATCACCAGCCAGCTGCGCCGTCTCGGCGCCACGCCGAACTGGACGCGCGAGCGCTTCACCATGGACGAGGGCCTGTCCCGCGCCGTGGTCAAGGTGTTCGTGCAGCTGCACCGCGAGGGCCTGATCTACCGGGACAAGCGGCTGGTGAACTGGGACCCGAAGCTGCGCACCTCGGTCTCCGACCTCGAGGTCGAGCAGAAGGAGACCAAGGGCCATCTCTGGCACTTCCGCTACCCGATCGAAGGGCAGGAGGGCCGGTATATCGTCGTGGCCACCACCCGGCCGGAGACGATGCTGGGCGACACCGCCGTCGCCGTGCACCCGGACGACGAGCGCTACAAGGATCTGGTCGGCAGGAACGCGGTCCTGCCGCTGGTCGGCCGGTTGATCCCGATCGTGGCTGACGAATACTCCGACCCGGAGAAGGGCTCGGGCGCTGTGAAGATTACCCCGGCGCACGATTTCAACGATTTCGAGGTCGGCCGCCGCCACGACCTGCCGCTGATCAACATCCTCGACGAGGAGGCCCGGCTCAACGACCAGGTGCCGGAGGCCTATCGCGGCCTGGACCGGTACGAGGCGCGCAAGCGCGTGGTCGCCGACCTCGAGGCGCTGGGCCTGGTCGAGAAGATCGAGGACCATGTCCATGCGGTGCCGCATGGCGACCGCGGCGGCGTGCCGATCGAGCCGTTCCTGACCGAGCAGTGGTACCTGAAGGCCGAGGTGCTGGCGAAGCCGGCGATCGAATCGGTCGAGCAGGGCAAGACCGTGCTGCTGCCGAAGATGGCCGAGAGCATCTTCTTCGAGTGGATGCGCAACATCCAGCCCTGGTGCATCAGCCGGCAGCTGTGGTGGGGCCACCAGATCCCGGCCTGGTACGGGCCGGACGGCACCATCTTCGTCGAGGAGAGCGAGGCCGAGGCCAAGGCGGCGGCGGAGAACCACTATGGCGAGGCGGTCGAGCTGCGGCGCGAGACCGACGTGCTCGACACCTGGTTCTCCTCCGCCCTGTGGCCGTTCTCGACACTCGGCTGGCCGGACCAGACGCCGGAGCTGCAGCGCTACTATCCCGGCGACGTGCTGGTCACCGGCTTCGACATCATCTTCTTCTGGGTCGCCCGGATGATGATGATGGGCATCCATTTCATGGGCGAGGTGCCGTTCCGCACCGTGTACTTCCACTCCCTGGTCCGCGACGAGAAGGGCCAGAAGATGTCGAAGTCCAAGGGCAACGTTATCGACCCGCTGGAGCTGGTCGACCGCTATGGCGCCGACGCGCTGCGCATGACCCTGGTGTCGCTGGCCGCCGGCCGCGATATCAAGCTGGGCCCGCAGCAGGTCGAGGGCTACCGCAACTTCGCGACCAAGCTGTGGAACGCGGCCCGCTTCTGCGAAATGAACGAATGCCGGCCGGTGGCCGGCTACGACCCGGCGGCAAACACGCTGACGCTGAACCGCTGGATCGTCGGCGAGGTGGCGAAGACGGCGGAGAAGGCGGCCGCGGCGCTGGAGGGCTTCCGGTTCAGCGAGGCGGCGCAGGCGCTATACCAGTTCACCTGGGCCGGCTTCTGCGACTGGTACCTGGAATTCGCCAAGCCGGTGTTCTCTGGTACCGATGAGGCGGCGAAGGCCGAGACTCGCGCCACCACGGCCTGGGCGCTGGAGCAGATCCTCAGCCTGCTCAACCCGATCATGCCGTTCGAGACCGAGGAGCTGTGGCGGCACCTTGCGGACCGCGGCGACGCCACGCTGGTGACCCAGCCCTGGCCGGACTACCCGGCCGGCCTGGTCGACCCGCAGGCGGCGGCGGAGATGGATTGGGTGATCCGCCTGATCTCGGCGGTCCGCACCATCCGGTCGGAGATGAACGTGCCGCCCGCGGCTGAGCTGGCGGCGATGCTGCGCGGTGCCTCGGCGGAGACGTTGCGGCGGCTCGAGACTCATGGCGCGCTGATCCGCCGCCTGGCCCGGCTGGCCACGATCGAGCCGTCGCAGGCGGAGCCGGCGAAGGGCTCGGCCCAGGCGGTGATCGACGAGGCGACGCTGGTGCTGCCCCTGGCCGGGATCATCGACCTCGACAAGGAGCGGGCGCGGCTGACCAAGGAGATCGAGAAGAACGCGTCGGAGGTCGAGAAGATCGACCGCAAGCTCGGCAACGCCCAGTTCCTGGAGAAGGCGCCGGACGAGGTGGTCGAGGAGCAGCGCGAGCGCCGGGCCGAGGCCCAGGCCGCGATCGAGCGGCTGCGCGAGGCGTTGGCCCGGGTCGCCGGCTGAGCCGCAGCAGCGTCGCGGTCTCGCCGCGGGCTGATATCGCAACGGCCGTCCGGGAGCGATCCCGGGCGGCCGTCCTGTTATGGCGCTCCGGACCGAAAGCAGGGAACCGGCCGCGGATGGCCTCTCGTTGACCTGATGAGCGGGTCGCGCAGGAACGCCCCGCGGGGATTCGCCCGACCCGCCGCCTGTCTGCAATCGGACGGCCCTGGGCCGAGGGAGAGCGCCATGAGAATAGCCGAAGTGATGACCAGCGATGTCGCGGTGGTGCGGCCGCGCGACAGCGTCCGCCATGCGGCACAGCGGATGGATGCGCTGAATATCGGGTCGTTGCCGGTCTGCGATGGCAAGCGGCTGGTCGGCATGATCACCGACCGCGACATCACTGTCCGTGTCACCGCCGCCGGCCTCGACCCCGAGGGCACCGAGGTCTCCGCGGCCATGTCCCAGGATGTGCGCTGGTGCTGGGCGGATGACGATGTCGAGGAGGTGTCGGAGCTGATGGGCGAGGCCCAGGTCCGACGCATCCCCGTGATCAATGCCGAGAAGCGGCTGGTCGGGGTGGTCTCGCTCGGCGACCTCTCGACCCAGCACGCCCCGGGAACGACGGAAACGCTCGAGGAGGTCTCCACACCCTCGGCACCCGACCGCAGCGGGAGGGGACCATGAGCGCGACCGGCCTCGAGGTCTTCGACAAGACGCTGCAGACCACCAATATCTGGCTGAACGAGATCGGTGAGGCGCTGGGGACCGACCGGCAGCGCTGCTACCACGCGCTGCGTGCGGTGCTGCAGACCCTGCGGGACCGGCTGAGCGTCGAATCGGCCGCCCATGTCTCGGCCCAGCTGCCGATGCTGGTGCGCGGCATCTTCTACGACGGTTACCACCCTGCCGGCACGCCCGAGGTGGTGCGCAGCCGGGACGAGTTCCTGCAGCGGATCTCGGCGCGGCTCGACAGCGACCGGGCGATCGATGCCGGCGATGCGGCCCGAGCCGTCTTCGCGGTCATGACCCACCACCTGCCCGAGGGGACGGTGCGCCACATGACCGATACGCTGCCGGACCAGATCGGGCAGCTGTTCCCGCCACCTTCCGTGCACTGACTGCGATCCGGCAGGCCTGATCCAACCTTGACAAGAAAAGTTGTCAAGGTTGGAATGGGGCCATGCTCGACGTGGATGTCATCGACGACCCGGCGGCGGCTGTCGCCGCGCTCGAACCGGTCCGCAGCCGCCTGCTGGCGGAGCTGGCCAAGCCGGCCTCGGCCGCCGGGCTGGCCACGCGGCTCGGGATTCCGCGCCAGAAGGTGAACTACCATCTGCGCGCGCTGGAGGCGCACCAGCTGGTCCGCGAAGCGGAGACGCGGCGCTGGGGCGGTCTGACCGAGCGGCTCTATGTGGCCACCGCGACCTCCTACATCGTCTCGCCGCAGGCGCTCGGGCCGGTCGCGGCCGACCCCGGCCGCGCGTCGGACCGGCTGTCGGCCAGCTATCTGATCGCGCTGGCCGCCCGCATCGTGCGCGAGGTCACCGGCCTGTGGCGCGCCGCCACCCAGGCCGAGAAGCGGCTGGCCACCCTCTCGATCGACACCGAGATCCGCTTCGCGTCGCCGGCCGACCGGGCCGCCTTCACCCAGGAGCTGACGGCCGCGATCGCCGCTCTGGCTGCGCGCTACCACAACGCGTCGGCGCCAGGGGGGCGGGACCATCGCCTGGTCCTGATGGCGTACCCGAAGCCTGCCGATCCACCGGGAAAGGAGCAGACATGCCCGTGAAGAAGGACGAGACCGGCCGCCGCACTGTCGAGGCCGAGGTCGAGGTGCCCGGCACGCCGGACGAGGTATGGCAGGCGATCGCCACCGGCCCCGGCGTGACTTCCTGGTTCGTGCCGACCCGCGTCGAAGAGAGGGTGGGCGGCGCCGTCACCGCCAATTTCGGCCCCGGGATGGATTCGCACTCGGTGATCACCGCCTGGGAGCCGCCCCGCCGCTTCGCTGCCGACAGCCCCAACGACATGGGGCTGGGCGGTCCGGCCATCGCCACCGAATGGACTGTCGAGGCCAAGGCCGGCGGCACCTGCATCGTCCGGGTGGTGCATGCCTGGTTTGCCGAGAGCGACGACTGGGACGGCCAGTTCCAGGCGTTCGAGAGCGGCTGGCCGGCCTTCTTCCGCATCCTGCGACTCTACCTCACCCATTTCCGCGGCCAGAGCGGCGTCAATGCCCAGCTGATGGGCGTGGCGCCGGAGCCGACGGTCCAGGCGGGATGGGCGGCTCTGACCGGGCGGCTCGGCATCGCCGGCGCCAAGCCGGGGCAGCGGGTGCAGACGGCGGCCGACGCGCCGGCCCTGGCCGGGCAGGTCGAGCGTGTCGGCCCGGACGAGCATCCGGAGCTGCTGCTGCGGCTCGACGCGCCGGCGGCCGGCATCGCGCATCTGTTCGCCTTGCCGATGGGCGGACAGGTCTATCTGCCGGTCCGGTTGTACCTGTTCGGCGACCAGCCGGCGGCCGTCGCCGCGCAAGAGGAGCCGGCATGGCAGGCCTGGATGACCCGCCATTTCCCGATGCCGGCCCAGCCGAGCTGAGCGTGTCGTTTCATCCCGCCTCGCGCTCCAGCAAAGCGCGCTTGCGGGCCACGCCCCAGCGGTAGCCGGACAGGTCGCCGTCGGACCGCACCACGCGGTGGCAGGGGATCGCGACCGCCAGGTCATTGGCGGCGCAGGCCTGGGCCACCGCGCGCACCGCCTTGGGCCGGCCGATCCGCCGGGCGATTTCGGCGTAGCTGGCGGTGCTGCCGGCCGGGATGCTGCGCAGCGCCTGCCACACCTGCTGCTGGAAGGCGGTGCCGCGGATGTCGAGCGGCAAATCCAGCCCGCCGCCCGACGGCGCCTCGACGAAGCCGACCACCCGGGCCACCAGCTGCTCGAACCCGGCGTCGCCGCCGACCAGCCGGGCCTTGGGGAAGCGGTCCTGCAGCTCCTCCAGCAGCGCCTGCGGATCGTCGCCGAACTGGATGGCGACGATGCCCTTGTCCGTGGCGGCCACCAGGATGTCGCCCAGATGACATTGCCCGATAGCGAAGCGGATCTCCGCCCCGGTGCCGCCGTCGCGAAAGGCGGTCGGGGTCATGCCCAGCCGCTGTGGCGCCGCGGCATAGAAGCGGCCGTTGGAGTTGAAGCCGGCGCCGTAGATCGCCTCGGTCACGGTCCCGGTCTGCTCCAGCTCGTCGCGCATGCGGTCGGCGCGGTGGGCGTCGGCATAGGCCTTCGGGGTGACGCCGGTGACCGCCTTGAACATGCGGTGGAAGTGGAAGCGGCTCAGCCCCGCCGCCTCGGCCAGCTCGTCCAGGCTCGGCATCTCTTCGGCGGTCTCGATCTTGCGGCAGGCGGCGACCGCCAGCGCGGTCTGGCGCTCGGCCAGCGACATCTCGTTCGGCTTGCAGCGCCGGCACGGGCGGAAGCCGGCGCGTTCCGCGGCGGCGCCGTCGGGATGGAAGGTGGCGTTCTCGCGCCGCGGATGGCGCGAGGCGCAACTCGGCCGGCAATAGACCCCGGTGGTGCGGACGGCGAAGACGAAGGCGCCGTCGGCGGCGCGGTCGCGGCGCTGCACGGCGGCCCAGCGGGCCTCGTCATTGGCGAAGGCCGGGGTGGGGACGGGGGGCGGGGGAATGAAGCCCATGGGTCGCTCCTGTTCGACGGTGGGATCGACAGGTCCCGCTGATATGGGGATGTCGATCGTTCCACCGAAGATGGCGGTCTCGGGTTTCGCCAGCACTCCGACCCTTGCTCTCAAATTCCGGCCGCGGTGGCGACCCGGTTCTTGCGATGGGGGCGGGTTCTTGCGGTGCCAACCCCCTCCCCCTGGCCCCCCTCCCGCGAGGGGAGGGGGGACATGGATTTTTCAGCTCTGGGAACACTCTCTCACCCCGAGCAACCCTAGTCCCCCCTCCCCCTGCGGGAGGGGGATAGGGGGAGGGGGTTCGGGCCGCCAGAGCCGACCCTGGCTTGCGGCCGAATTCGGCGGCAACAAGCGGAGCGCGGGGAGAGGGCCGGCCTTGGATGCTGGGGCTCCCATCTCCCGCCGCGAGACCTCCGATGTCCGCCACCGCCCCGCTTCCCGCCCCGTTCCGCCGACTGGCCTGGTCCAACCTGGCCGCGCAGTCGGCGGAGCAGATCGGCCTGGCCGCCGCGCCGATCGTCGCCGTGCTCGCCCTCGGCGCCGGGGCCGGCGGCACCGGCCTGCTGCAGACCGTGCAGACGCTGCCTTTCCTGCTTCTGTCGCTGCCGGCCGGCCTGCTGGCCGACCGGTCGTCGCGCCGTCGGATAATGGCGGCGGCCGAGGCGCTGCGGGCGGTCTCGCTCCTCGCCGTGCTGCTGCTCCTCGTCACCGATGGGCTCAGCCTTGGCCTGCTGGCGGCGCTCGGTTTCCTCGGCGCCGCCGGCACCGTGGCCTACAGCGTCGCCGCGCCGTCGCTGGTGCCGGACCTGGTGCCGCGGGCGGATCTCCCGGCCGCGAACGGGCGGATCGAGCTGGCGCGCAGCGCCGCCTTCGCCGCCGG
>NZ_JANX01000298.1 GCF_000767795.1 Inquilinus limosus MP06
CCGGCGACGTGGCGCTGGGCGCCGACCGCTTCTGCGACGGCCGGGTCTTCGATCCCGCCGCGCTCGACACCGATCTCGCCGGCCCCGCCGCCGGCGCCACCGCAACCGTCGCGACGCAACGCGGCTGACCGAACCGAAGGGGGCTTTCATGACCGCACGCGACCGCACCACCACCCTCACCCGTCGCAGCCTGCTGCAGGGCACCGCCAGGCTGACCGGCGCCGCGGCCACCATCGCCGCGATCCGCACCGCCTTCCCGTCCGGCGCCTTCGCGCAAGGAACCGGGCCGGAGACGACCAAGGCGACGCTGGGCTTCATCGCCCTGACCGATTCCACCCCGCTGATCGTCGCCAAGGAGAAGGGGCTGTTCGACCAGGCCGGGCTGACCGAGGTCACGGTCGCCAAGCAGGCCTCCTGGGGCACCACCCGCGACAACCTGGTGCTGGGCTCGGCCGGCGGCGGCATCGACGGCGCCCACATCCTGACGCCGATGCCTTACCTGATGACGCTGGGCACCATCACCACCGGCAACAAGCCGCTGCCGATGCAGATCCTGTGCCGGCTGAACACCAACGGCCAGGCCATCTCGGTGGCCAAGGAGCTGGCCGGCGCCACGGTCGACGCCACCCCGCTGAAGGCCGCCTTCGCCGATATGAAGGCGAAGGGGCAGGAGGTGAAATGCGCCGTCACCTTCCCCGGCGGCACCCATGATCTGTGGATGCGCTACTGGCTGGCGGCCGGCGGCATAGACCCGAACAAGGACGTCAGCACCATCGTAGTGCCGCCGCCGCAGATGGTCGCCAACATGAAGGTCGGCAACATGCAGGCCTTCTGCGTCGGCGAGCCGTGGAACGACCAGCTGGTGCACCAGGGGATCGGCTATTCCGCCTGCGTCACCGGCGAGCTGTGGAAGGACCATCCGGAGAAGAGCCTGGCGCTGCGCGCCGACTGGGTCGACGCCCATCCGAAGGCGGCGGCGGCGCTGCTGCAGGCGGTGCTGGAGGCGCAGCGCTGGGCCGACAAGCCGGAGAACAAGGAGGAAATGGCCCAAATCATCGGCCGGAGGGCATGGTTCAACGTGCCCCCGGCCGACATCCTGCCGCGCTCGCTCGGCATCATCGACTACGGTGACGGCCGCAAGGTCGAGAACAGCCCGCTGCTGATGAAGTTCTGGCAGGACTTCGCCTCCTACCCGTTCCAGAGCCACGAGCTGTGGTTCCTGACCGAGGACCGGCGCTGGGGCTACATCGCCCCGGATGTCGACCTCAAGGCGCTGATCGCCAAGGTGAATCGCGAGGACCTGTGGCGCCAGGCCGCGCAGGCGATCGGCGTGCCGGCGGCGGAGATCCCGGCCGGCCCCTCGCGCGGCAAGGAGACCTTCTTCGACGGCAAGGTCTTCGACCCCGACGCCCCCGACGCCTACCTCGCAAGCCTTGCCATCAAAGCGATCGCCTGACGCCGATAGCCAGCCGGAGCCAGCCTCGTGACTCAGACCGCCCAGATCGTTTCCGAAGCCCCCTCCTCCGCCCCGGCCCCTAAGCCGAAGGCGGCCGGCCGGGTGCTGTCCCTGCCGGTGGCGCGGCCGCCGCTCGGCCCGGTCCTGTCCCGCCTCGCCGTGGAGGCCGCGGCCCGGGTGATCCCGCCGCTGATCGTGCTGGCGCTGCTGCTGCTGGCCTGGCAGTTGCTGTGCTCCAGCCCGGCCTCCAGCCTGCCGTCGCCGCTCAAGGTGCTGGACGACACCTGGGACTTCATCATCGACCCGTTCTACGACAATGGCGGGGTCGACAAGGGCGCCTTCTGGCAGATCGCCACCAGCCTGTCGCGGGTGGCGATGGGCTTCGCCCTGGCCGCGGTGATCGGGGTCGCGCTCGGCGTGCTGATTGGCCAGAGCGTCTGGGCGATGCGCGGCCTGGACCCGATCTTCCAGGTGCTGCGCACCATCCCGCCGCTGGCCTGGCTGCCGATCTCCCTGGCCGGGTTCCAGCAGGCCGAGCCGTCGGCGATCTTCGTGATCTTCATCACCTCGATCTGGCCGATCGTGATCAACACCGCGGTCGGGGTGCGCAACATCCCGCAGGACTACCGCAACGTCGCCGCGGTGCTGCGCCTGTCGCCCTGGGAGGTGTTCACCAAGATCACCCTGCCGGCCACGGTGCCCTACATCTTCACCGGCCTGCGCATCGGCATCGGCCTGTCCTGGCTGGCGATCATCGCCGCCGAGATGCTGATCGGCGGCGTCGGCATCGGCTTCTTCATCTGGGACGCGTGGAACAGCTCGCGCATCAGCGACATCGTCGTGGCGCTGGTCTATGTCGGGCTGGTCGGCTTCGTCCTCGACCGCCTGATCGGCCTCGCCGGCGCGCTCGTCGCCCGCGGCACCTCGGCCTGAGGGGAGACGACCCATGGACAGCTATCTCTCGATCGAGCAGGTCGGCATGCGCTTCACCCGCGGCGCCGCGGTCAGCGAGGTGCTGGTCGATGTCAATCTCGGCATCGCCCGCGGCGAGTTCGTGTCGATCATCGGCCATTCCGGCTGCGGCAAGTCGACCCTGCTGAACATCGTCGGCGGCCTCGTCCGCTCCACCACCGGCGAGGTGCTGCTGGACGGCCAGGTGGTGGACAGCCCCGGCCCGGACCGCGCCATCGTGTTCCAGAACCACTCGCTGCTGCCCTGGCTGACCGTCTACGGCAATGTCCGCATCGCCGTGGACAAGGTGTTCGGCCGGTCCAAGAGCACCGCCGAGCGGCATGACTGGGTGATGCACAACCTGGCCCTGGTCCACATGGCGCATGCCAAGGACAAGCGGCCGGGCGAGATCTCGGGCGGCATGAAGCAGCGCGTCGGCATCGCCCGGGCGCTGGCGATGCAGCCCAAGATCCTGCTGATGGACGAGCCCTTCGGCGCGCTCGACGCCCTGACCCGGGCGCATCTGCAGGACTCGGTCATGGAGATCCATGCCGCGCTCGGCAACACGGTGCTGATGATCACCCATGACGTCGACGAGGCGGTGCTGCTGTCGGACCGCATCGTGATGATGACAAACGGCCCAAGCGCCACAATCGGCGAGGTGCTGGCGATCCCGCTGGAGCGGCCGCGCCGCCGCCTGGCGCTGGCCGACGATCCGATCTATGCCGCGTGCCGGGTGCAGGTGCTGCGCTTCCTGTACGAGCGCCAGCGCTTCACCACCGCGGCCGCCTGAGGGGGAGGGAGACATGCCCGAGGGAAGCTGGGGGCCGCAGGAGCGCCTGGTCGTCGTCGGCAACGGCATGGCCGGGATGCGGGCGGTGGAGGAGCTGCTGGCCCGCGCGCCCGGCCGCTACGCCGTCACCGTGTTCGGCGCCGAGCCGCAGGTGAACTACAACCGCATCATGCTGTCGCCGGTGCTGGCCGGCGAGAAGCGGTTCGACGACATCGTCATCAACGACCGCGCCTGGTACGAGGCCAACGGCATCGACCTGCGCGCCGGCGTGCGGGTGGCGGCGATCGACCGCGAGGCGCGCGAGGTGGTCGGCGCCGACGGCAGCCGCTGCCGCTACGACCGGCTGCTGCTGGCCACCGGGTCCGACCCGATCCTGATCCCGGTGCCGGGCCGCGACCTGCCCGGCGTCGTCACCTTCCGCGACATCGCCGATGTCGAGGCGATGCTGGCCGCGGCGCGCGAGGGCCGCACCCGGGCCGTGGTGATCGGCGGCGGCCTGCTGGGCCTCGAAGCCGCCAACGGCCTGCGCGCCAACGGCATGGAGGTCACGGTCCTGCACCTGATGCCGGTGCTGATGGAGCGGCAGCTCGACCCCGCCGCCGCCTATCTGCTGCAGCGCGAGCTGGAGCGGCGCGGCCTGGCCGTGCTGACCGAGGCCGACACCGCCGCGATCGAGGGCGACGGCCGGGTCGAGGCGGTGCGGCTGAAGGACGGGCGGGTGATCCCGGCTGACCTGGTGGTGATGGCGGTCGGCATCCGCCCGGCCACGGCGCTGGCCCGCGAGGCCGGCCTGGCGGTCGAGCGCGGCGTCGTGGTCGACGACCGGATGACCACCTCCGACCCCTGCATCCTGGCGGTCGGCGAATGCGTCCAGCACCAGGGCCGCACCTACGGCCTGGTGGCACCGCTGTACGAGATGGCGCGGATCTGCGCCGACCAGCTGGCCGGCACGGCGGAGAGCGAATATCGCGGCTCCGTCACCTCGACCAAGCTGAAGGTCACCGGCATCGACGTGTTCTCGGCCGGCGACTTCCAGGGCGGCGAGGATTGCGAGGACATCGTGTTCCGCGACGCCGCCCGCGGCGTCTACAAGCGGCTGGTCTTGAAGGGCAACCGCATCGCCGGCGCCGTGCTGTACGGCGACACCGCCGACGGCGCCTGGTTCTTCCAGATGCTGCGCGAGGGCCAGGACGTGGCGCCGCTGCGCGACGGGCTGATCTTCGGCCAGGCGCTGGCGGCCGCCGGGGGTGCGGCGCCGGACCCTAAGCAGGCCGTTGCCGCCCTGCCGCCGGAGGCGGAGATCTGCGGCTGCAACGGCGTCTGCAAGGGCACCATCGTCCAGGCGATCACCGAGAAGGGGCTGGCCAGCCTGGACGCGGTGCGGGCCCACACTAAGGCGTCCTCCTCCTGCGGCTCCTGCACCGGTCTGGTCGAGAGCCTGCTGGCGGTGACGCTGGGCGACGGCTATGAGGGCGGCCCGAAGATCAAGGCGGTCTGCGGCTGCACCGATTTCGGCCATGACGAGGTGCGGCGGCTGATCCTGGCGCGCGAGCTGCGCTCGATCCCGGCAGTGATGCAGGAGCTGGGCTGGCGCACGCCGCAGGGCTGCGCCAAGTGCCGGCCGGCGCTGAACTACTACCTGATCTGCGCCTGGCCAGGCGAGTACACCGACGACCAGCAGTCCCGCTTCATCAATGAGCGGGTGCACGCCAACATCCAGAAGGACGGCACCTATTCGGTGGTGCCGCGGATGTGGGGCGGCGTCACCAGCGCCAAGGAGCTGCGGGCGATCGCCGACGTGGTCGACCGCTACCAGATCCCGTCGGTGAAGGTGACCGGCGGCCAGCGCATCGACCTCCTGGGCGTGAAGAAGGAGCAGCTGCCGGATGTGTGGCGCGACCTGAATGCCGCCGGCATGGTCTCCGGCCACGCCTATGGCAAGGCGCTGCGCACGGTGAAGACCTGCGTCGGGTCGGAATGGTGCCGCTTCGGCACCCAGGATTCGACCGCGATGGGCATCGCGCTGGAGCGGATGAGCTGGGGCAGCTGGACCCCGCACAAGTTCAAGATGGCGGTCTCAGGCTGCCCGCGGAACTGTGCCGAGGCGACGATCAAGGATTTCGGCGTGATCGCGGTCGACAGCGGCTGGGAGCTGCATGTCGGCGGCAATGGCGGCATCAAGCTGCGCGGCACCGACTTCCTGTGCAAGGTCGAGACCGAGGCCGAGGTGCTGGAATATTGCGGCGCCTTCATGCAGCTGCACCGCGAGGAATCGCACTATCTGGAGCGCACCGCGCCCTGGATCGAGCGGGTCGGCCTCGACCACGTCAAGCGCCGGATCGTCGAGGATGCGGAATCGCGCAAGCGGCTGCACGCCCGCTTCCTGCATTCCCAGCAATTCGCGCAACAGGATCCCTGGGCCGAACGCGCCGCCGGCGCCGAGGCGCACGAGTTCCGCAGCCTGGCCGCGGTGGAGTGACGCGATGGCTTCGATGCCTTTTCTGAGCCCTTCCCTTTTGAGTCCCCCCTCCCCTTGCGGGAGGGGGGCAGGGGGAGGGGTTCGCGCAGCAAGGACCGGAGCCTATGGCCCAGATCCTGGTCCGCGCCCTTCGATCGACAACCCCCTCCCCCTACCCCCCTCCCGCGAGGGGAGGGGGGACAAGAAAGTCTCGTCGCTCTTGGGTGGAACCGGCCATGACCACACCATTCTGGATCGATGTCGGCGGGATCGAGGACATCCCGCCGATGGGCGCCCGGGTGGTGAAGAGCCCGGAGGGCGACATCGCCCTGTTCCGCACCGCCGACGACCGGGTCTTCGCGCTCTACGACCGCTGCCCGCACAAGGGCGGGCCGCTGTCGCAGGGCATCGTGCACGGCACCAGCGTCACCTGCCCGCTGCACGCCTGGGTGATCAGCCTGGAGACCGGGTCGGTCGAGGGGCCGGACGAGGGCTGCGTCCACCGCATCGCGGTCGAGCTGCAGGCCGGCCGCATCCGCCTCGGCCTGCCGGTGCCGCAGCTGGTCGCCAATGGCTGAGACTCGCACCACCTGCCCCTATTGCGGCGTCGGCTGCGGCGTGGCCGTGTCGGGAGCATCGGCCGAGGAAAAAGTGAGTCCCCCCTCCCCTCGCGGGAGGGGGGTAGGGGGAGGGGGTTCTCTCGATTCGAGCCAATCCGGACCGCGGCAAAACAGCTCGAATGGCAAAGTCGCTTCAGAGCTTTTCGCGCGCGGACGCGCGCAGACCCCTCCCCCTGTCCCCCTCCCGCAAGGGGAGGGGGGACAAGAAAAGACAGACCCGATCCAGGTGGCCGGCGACCCGATCCACCCGGCGAATTTCGGCCGGCTCTGCTCCAAGGGCGGAGCGCTGGGCGAGACGCTGGGGCTGGACGGGCGCCTGCTCGACCCGATGATCGGCGGCCGGACGGCGAGCTGGGACGAGGCGCTGGACCGGGTCGCCGCCGGCTTTGCCGACGCCATCGAGAAGCACGGTCCGGACTCCGTCGCCTTCTACGTCTCCGGCCAGCTGCTGACCGAGGACTATTACATCGCCAACAAGCTGATGAAGGGCTTCATCGGCTCCGGCAACATCGACACCAATTCCCGGCTGTGCATGGCCTCTTCGGTCGCCGGCCACCGCCGCGCCTTCGGCGGCGACGTGGTGCCGGGCTGCTACGAGGATTGGGAGCAGACGGACCTCGCGATCTATGTCGGCTCCAACGCCGTCTGGTGCCACCCGATCCTGCACCGAAGGCTGCTGGCGGCGCGGGAGAAGCGTGGCACCCGGATCGTGGTGATCGACCCGCGCCGCACCGCCACCTGCGACGAGGCCGACCTGCACCTGGCCATCGCCCCCGGCACAGACGTGCTGCTGTTCAACGGCCTGCTGGCCCATCTGGTGCGCGAGGGCACGCTGGACCGCGGCTGGATCGCCGCCCATGCCGCGGACTTCGAGGAGGCGGCGCTGGCCGCGGCCGAGGACGCCCCCGACATCGCCGCCGTCGCCGCTGGCTGCCGCCTGCCGGAGGAGGCGGTGCGGCGCTTCTACGCTTGGTTCGCCCATACCCCGGCGACGCTGACGATCTATTCCCAGGGCGTGAACCAGTCGACCCAGGGCACCGACAAGGTCAACGCCATCATCAACTGCCACCTCGCCACCGGGCGGATCGGCCGGCCCGGCGCCGGGCCGTTCTCGGTCACCGGCCAGCCCAACGCCATGGGCGGGCGCGAGGTCGGCGGCCTGGCCAACCAGCTGGCCGCCCATAT
>NZ_JANX01000299.1 GCF_000767795.1 Inquilinus limosus MP06
CGCCATGCCCGCGGCCGCGAGCGCAGCCTGGCGGTGGAGCTACAGACCGCGTCGGAGATCCTGGAGGCGCAGGACGACCCGATCCTGGTGCTGGCCGGCGACCGCAGCGTGCTGCGCGCCAACGAGGCCGCCGGCCGGCTGTTCGGCGATCGCCTTCTGGGCCGCGACATGGCCGAGGCGATCCGGCATCCGGAGATCATCGCCGCGGTCGACGCCGTCCTCGCCGGCGGGCCGGCGCTGACCGTGCCGCTGAACCTGCCGGTGCCGATCGAGCGCGAGTTCGAGGTGCGGATCCAGCGCTTCGAGCGGCGCGGCGATGCCGGCGAGCGCGAATCCGGCGACCGGCCCGAGCCGGCGCTGCTGGTCACCTTCTACGATCTCACCGCCTCCAAGCGGGTCGAGCAGATGCGGGCCGATTTCGTCGCCAATGCCAGCCATGAGCTACGCACGCCGCTGTCCAGCCTGATGGGCTTCATCGAGACGCTGCGCGGTCCGGCGAAGGACGATGCGGCGGCGCGCGAGCGCTTCCTCGGCATCATGCAGCAGCAGTCCGAGCGCATGTCGCGGCTGGTCAACGATCTGCTGTCGCTGTCGCGGATCGAGCTGGACGAGCATGTGCCGCCGACCGGCCGGGTCACCGTGGGCCCGCTGCTGCAGTCGGTGGCCGACGCGCTGGAGCTCAAGGCCCAGCGCAAGGCGCAGCGGCTGGAGCTCGACCTGGCGCCGGACCTGCCCGAGGTGGTCGGGGATTCGGACCAGCTGTACCAGGTGTTCCAGAACCTGGTGTCGAACGCCATCAACTACGGCCGCCAGGGCGGCGTGGTCGGCCTGTCCGCCCGCACGGTGGCGGAGGGGCGGCGGACCAGTCTGGTCGTCAGCGTCAGCGACCAGGGCGAGGGCATCGCCCGCGAGCACCTGCCGCGCCTGACCGAGCGCTTCTACCGGGTCGACCCGGCGCGCAGCCGTGCCGTCGGCGGCACCGGCCTGGGCCTCGCCATCGTCAAGCACATCGTCAGCCGCCATCGCGGCCGGCTGGAGATCGACAGCGAGGTCGGCCGCGGCAGCGTCTTCACCGTGCACCTGCCCGCGGCGCCGGGCGGCAAGGCCCCCGGCCGGCCGGTTCATAAAACTGTAACTGAACTGTCTTAAAAGCTTCGGTGGTGGCGACTTATAGCCTGCGCTCGGACACGGCACAGGCCGTCTGACCGGACGGCGCCTCAGGGGGGGCGTCGCACCCATCACAGGGAGATTCCCGTGAAGCTGTTTTCACGATCCATCCTCCGCGGCGCCGCGATCGGCGCGGCGCTCGCGCTCGTGGCGGGCGCGTCCCAGGCGGCCGACATCACCGGCGCCGGCGCGACCTTCCCGGCTCCCGTCTACGCCAAGTGGGCGGACACCTATAAGAAGGAAAGCGGCGTCGGCCTGAACTATCAGGCGATCGGCTCCGGCGGCGGCATCAACCAGATCAAGGCGAAGACCGTCACCTTCGGCGCCTCCGACATGCCGCTGAAGGCCGAGGATCTGGACGCCGCCGGCCTGGTGCAGTTCCCGATGGTCATGGGCGGCGTCGTGCCGGTCGTGAACATCCCGGGCGTCGAGCCGGGCAAGCTGGTGCTCGATGGCGACACCATCGCCGAGATCTATCTGGGCGAGATCACCAAGTGGGACGACGCCAAGATCAAGAAGCTGAACCCGGAGCTCAGCCTGCCGAGCACCGACATCGCCCCGGCCTACCGCGCTGACGGCTCCGGCACCACCTTCCTGTTCACCAACTATCTCTCCTCGGTGAACGCCAAGTTCAAGGACAGCATCGGCGCCAGCACCTCGGTGCAGTGGCCGACGGGCATCGGCGGCAAGGGCAATGCCGGCGTCGCCGGCGCCGTGCAGCAGACCGAGGGCGGCATCGGCTATGT
This sequence comes from Inquilinus limosus MP06, assembly GCF_000767795.1. GTDB lineage: Bacteria > Pseudomonadota > Alphaproteobacteria > DSM-16000 > Inquilinaceae > Inquilinus > Inquilinus limosus_E. Next base: position 1,914 of record NZ_JANX01000299.1, read on the forward strand.
CGAGTATGCCTACGTCAAGCAGAACAAGCTGACCTACACCAAGATGGTCAACAAGGACGGCAAGACGCTCGAGCCGACCCTGAAGACCTTCCAGGCCGCCGCCGCCAACGCGGATTGGGCCAACTCGAAGAACTACTTCGTCATCCTGACCAACCAGCCGGGTGCGGAGAGCTGGCCGATCACCGGCGCCAGCTTCATCCTGATGTACAAGCAGCCGCAGGATCCGGCGGCCGCCGCGACCGCGCTGCAGTTCTTCGCCTGGGCCTATGCCAAGGGCGTGTCGGACGCCGAAGGCCTCGACTACGTGCCGATGCCGAAGGCGGTCGTCGACATGGTCGAGAAGACCTGGAAGGACAACATCAAGGGCGCCGACGGCAAGCCGATCTGGACCGCGTCCAAGTGATCGCAGCCCGCCGTTGATCGATACGGCACCGTGCGGGTCGCTGCCGACCGCACGGTGCCGCCTGTTTCCGGGGCAAGGTGATTCATGGTGGACGCGACGTCGCAGAACATCGGAATGAGGATCGGCGCACATGTCGCCCGCCGCCAGCGCCTGGCAGATGCGGGCTTCCGGGTGGCCACGCAGTCCTTCGCCGTGCTGGTCCTGATCCTGCTCGGCGGGGCGATCGTGTCGCTGACCGTCGGCGCCCTGCCGGCGCTGCAGGCCTTCGGCCCCGGCTTCTTCCTGGACCCGACCTGGCAGCCCCCGAAGGAGATCTTCGGCGGCCTGGCGCCGATCTACGGCACGCTGGTGACCTCGGTGATCGCCATGATCATCGCCGTCCCCGTCAGCTTCGGCATCGCCATCGAGCTGCTGGCCGGCATCCCCAGCATCATCTACGGCATCTGGGGCTTCCTGGTGCTCGGCCCGGTGCTGCAGCAGACCATCCTGCCCTTCCTGAAGGCGACGCTGGGCCAGCTGCCCGGCATCGGCTTCCTGTTCTCCGGCGTGATCTACGGCCAGGGCATCTTCACCGCGGGCATCGTCCTCGCGATCATGATCCTGCCCTTCATCACCGCCATCACCCGCGACGTGTTCGAGACGGTGCCGCCCCTGCTGAAGGAATCGGCCTACGGCTTGGGCGCGACGACGTGGGAGGTGATGTGGAAGGTGGTGCTGCCCTACAGCCGCGCCGGCGTGGTCGGCGGCGTCATGCTCGGCCTGGGCCGGGCGTTGGGCGAGACCATGGCCGTCGCCTTCGTCGTCGGCAGCGCCATCAAGATCAACGCGTCGCTGCTGGCCCCGGGCACGACGATCTCCGCGACGATCGCCAACCTGGCCAACTCCAACCCCAGCGAGCTCTTGAACTCGGCGCTGCTGGCCCTGGGCCTGGCGCTGTTCGTCATCACCTTCATCGTCCTGTCGCTGGCCAAGCTTCAGCTGATGCGGCTGCAGCGTAAGGCAGGAGGCTAACGCCATGCAGATCGCAACCGCCCGCTACGCCCGCCGCCGGGCGCTCAACGCGACGATGCTGACCATCTCGCTGGCCGCGGCCATCTTCGGCCTGCTCTGGCTGGTCTGGATCCTGGCGACGCTCGTGATCAACGGCGTCGGCTCGCTGAGCCTGAACCTGTTCACGGAATCGACCCCGCCGCCCGGCTCCGACGGGGGCGGCCTGCTGAACGCGATCTACGGCAGCTTCATGATGACGCTGTTCGGCACGATCATCGGCACCATCGTCGGGATCATGGCCGGCACCTATCTGGCCGAGTTCGGCAAGACCAGCCGCCTCGCCGAGGTGATCCGCTTCGTCAACGACATCCTGCTCAGCGCCCCGTCGATCGTGATCGGCCTGTTCGTCTACCAGATCCTGGTGGCCGGGCTGTTCGGCCACTATTCGGGCTGGGCCGGGGCGACGGCGCTGGCGATCATCGCCATCCCGGTCGTGACCCGCACCACCGAGGACATGCTGCGGCTGGTGCCGAACAGCCTGCGCGAGGCCGCGTCGGCGCTGGGCTCGCCGCAGTGGAAGGTGGTGACCAATGTCTGCTACCGCGCCGCGCGCAACGGCATCATCACCGGCGTGCTGCTGGCGGTGGCCCGCATCAGCGGCGAGACGGCGCCGCTGCTCTACACTTCGTTCAGCAGCCAGTTCTGGTCCGCCGACATGTCCCAGGCGATCGCGAACCTGCCGGTGACGATCTACCAGATGACGCTGAACAGCACGGATCCGCGCTCGGTGGAGCTGGCCTGGAGCGGGGCGCTCCTGATCACCGTGACGATCCTCCTTCTCAACATCATCGCCCGGGCGCTTTCCTCGCTCGGCAGCAAGCAGGGCTGACGGCCATGACAGGCAACGGTGCTCAGGTGACGACGCTCGACATCAATGTCGAGCGCCCCAAGGACCTCGGCCGCGACCTTCGCGAGAAGATCTCGGTCCGCAACCTGTCCTTCTTCTACGAGGACCACGAGGCCCTGAAGAAGATCAACCTGCCGCTCTACGAGCGCTGCGTGACCGCCTTCATCGGCCCCTCGGGCTGCGGCAAGTCGACCCTGCTGCGCATCCTGAACCGGATGTACGACCTGTATCCGAAGCAGCGCGCGGTCGGCGAGGTGCTGCTGGACGGCGAGAACATCCTCGGGCCGAAGCAGGACCTGAACCTGCTGCGCGCCCGGGTCGGCATGGTGTTCCAGAAGCCGACGCCGTTCCCGATGTCGATCTACGACAACGTCGCCTTCGGCATCCGGCTCTACGAGAAGCTGGACCAGGCCGAGATGGACAGCCGGATCGAGGCGGCCCTGCGCCGCGCCGCGCTGTGGGACGAGGTCAAGGACAAGCTGAAGAAGAGCGGCACCAGCCTCTCCGGCGGCCAGCAGCAGCGCCTGTGCATCGCCCGTACCGTGGCGATGCGGCCGGACGTGCTGCTGCTCGACGAGCCGACCTCGGCGCTCGACCCGATCTCGACCGCCAAGATCGAGGAGCTGATCGACGAGCTGAAGACCGACTACACGATCGCGATCGTCACCCACAACATGCAGCAGGCGGCCCGCGCCGCCGACTTCACCGCCTTCATGTATCTTGGCGAGCTGGTCGAGTTCGGCGAGACCTCGGAGCTGTTCACCAGCCCGAAGAATGAGCGGACGCACAGCTATATCACCGGCCGCTTCGGCTGAGCACCGGGTCAGGAAGGGTCCGCGTCATGGCTAACGAACACATCGTCAAATCCTTCGACCAGGAGCTCGAGGCCCTGCGCCGCACCATCGTGCAGATGGGCGGCCTGGCCGAAAGCCAGCTCGAACTCGCCATCCAGGCGGTGGTGCGCCGCGACGCCGACCTCGCCGGCCGGGTGATGCGCAGCGACGAGCAGATGGACGCGTATGAGAACGCGGTCGACGCCGCCGTGGTCCAGATCCTGGCGCTGCGCCAGCCCTTCGCGGGCGACCTGCGCGAGGTGGTCTCGGCGCTCCGCATCGCCTCGGACCTGGAGCGGATCGGCGACTACGCCGCCAACATCGCCAAGCGGTCCCTGGCCCTGGCGCAGGTGCCGGTGGTCCGCCCGGTGGCGACGCTGCCGCGCATGGGCCGGATGGTGCAGCAGATCATCAAGGACGTGCTCGACGCCTATACCGAGCGCGACCTGGACAAGGCGCTGGCGGCCTGGCGCCAGGACGAGTCGGTCGACGACCTCTACACCAGCCTGTTCCGCGAGACCCTCACCTACATGATGGAGGATCCGCGCAACATCACCCCCTGCACCCATCTGCTGTTCATCGCCAAGAACATCGAGCGGATCGGCGACCACGCCACGAACATCGCCGAGCTGATCCACTTCCAGCTCACGGGCAAGCCGGTGAAGGATGTGCGGCCGAAGGGCGACGCCACCTCCTTCACCGTCGTCACCCCCGAGGCCAAGCCGGAGGACAATGCATGAGGGCCGGCATCCAGCCGCTGGTTCTGGTGGTCGAGGACGAGGTCGATCTCGTCACTCTCCTGACGTACAACCTCGAGCGCGAAGGCTTCCGCGTCCTCGCCGCCTATGACGGCGAGGAAGCGCTGCTGCTGGCCAGCGAGCAGCGGCCGGATCTCGTGCTGCTCGACTGGATGCTGCCGCATCTCTCCGGCATCGAGGTCTGCCGCCAGCTGCGCCGCGGCGCCAAGACCCGGGACATCCCGGTGATCATGCTGACCGCGCGGGGCGAGGAGGGGGATCGCGTCCGCGGCCTCGATTCCGGCGCCGACGACTACGTCGCCAAGCCGTTCTCGACGCCGGAGCTGATGGCCCGGATCAAGGCCGTGCTGCGCCGGACGTCACCGTCCAGCGCCGGAGACGTGCTCAGCTACGCCGATCTCAGCATGGATCTCGGCGGCCACCGCGTCCGCCGCGGCAACCGCGACGTCCATCTCGGCCCGACAGAATTCCGCCTGCTGCGCCACTTCATGCAGCATCCGGGCCGGGTGTTCAGCCGCGAGCAGCTGCTCGACATCGTCTGGGGCCACGACGTCTATGTCGAGCCGCGAACCGTCGACGTGCACATCCGCCGCCTGCGCAAGGCGCTGAACGACGAGAGCGAGACCGACCTGATCCGCACCGTCCGTTCCGCCGGCTATTCGCTGGACGTTCAGGCCCAGGTCTAGCCCGCGCGTCGCGGAACCCTCTGCGAAAACTGGCGTTTGTCCTGACAAACGGCACGGAGATGTCGCATGAGCAAGGATTCCTGGCTGTACTTGCGGTTGTGGTTCCGCTCGCCGCTCAAGGTCGCGTCCTGGGCGCCCTCCGGCCCCGCCGTGGCGAAGGCTTTCGCCCGGCATGTCGACCCGCGCTGCACTGATCCCGTGCTCGAGCTCGGCGCCGGCACCGGCAGCCTCACCGAGGGGCTGCTGGCGACCGGGCTGCCGCCCGAGAAGCTGATCCTGGTCGAGAAGATGCCGGAGTTCTGCACCGTTCTGCGCCAGCGCTTTCCCGGCGTCACGGTGCTGGAAGGCGATGTGGCCGAGATCGGCCCGATGCTGGACAAGGCGGGCATCAAGCGCTTGTCGCTGGTGGCGTCCAGCCTGCCGATCATCTGGTTCCCGCTCGACCTGCAGCGCCGCATCATCGACACCGCCTTCGCCCGTATGGGCCGGTCGGGGCGCTTCCTGCAGCTGACCAACCAGATCCTGTCGCCGCTGCCGCGGCGCAAGCTGGGGCTGCAGGGCCGCATGGTCGATTTCGTCTGGCGCAACATGCCGCCGCTCGGCGCCTGGAGCTACCGCCGCCCCGCGGGCCTCGTCGACGCGCACTGAGGCCGAGTCCCTTCCGAATTCCAGTGCCGTCATTGCGAGCGTAGCGAAGCAATCCAGGGGCCGGTGCGCACTGGCCCCTGGATTGCTTCGTCGGCTTCGCCTCCTCGCAATGACGGCGATAGGCGTTCCGAAAGGCTCTGAGAGGCGCGGCCGCCAAAGAAAAAGCCCGCGCCACCCTTCGGCGGCGCGGGCTTCTTCTTGTCGAAGGCCCTCAGTTGCCCGGCGCGCTCGGCACGAACCAGCCGGTGGGCAGGCCGTTGGCCTGGCGGCGCGGCTCGCTGGCATCCGCGACCTGCTGCGGCTGGGCGC
>NZ_JANX01000300.1 GCF_000767795.1 Inquilinus limosus MP06
CGGGCTGCGGGAACCCCCTCCCCTACCCCCCCTCCCGCAAGGGGAGGGGGGACTCATTTCGCTTTCGCCATGAGTGTCCCCCGACGACCTGGGGGAATTCTGAAAAGGTCTCGCTTGCGGGAGAGGCAATCGGAACGTGCCTCACCGGAAACCTGTCAGCCCTCCGGCCCTCGTGGCAGCAGGAACCGGTCCACCGCCTGCGCGAAGCCTTCGGCGTCGTTGCCGGCGGTGACGAAGTGGGCCAGCGCCTTCACCTCGTCGATGGCATTGCCCATGGCGATCGACAGCCCGGCGGCGCGGAACATCGGCACGTCGTTGGCGGCGTCGCCGATCACCGCCACCTCGGCCGGGTCCACCCCCGCCGCGGCGGCGATGCGGCCGACCGCGTGGCCCTTGTCCGCCTCCGGGTGATTGATGTCGAGATAGTAGCGCTGCGACCGGGCGGCGATGGCGCTGCCGCCCAGCAGGCCCCGCAGCTCCGCCTCGCAGCGCGCCAGCCCGTCGAAGTCGCCGGAGGCGCCGACGATCTTGCCGGCGCGCCCCAGATAGGGGGCGAGATCGGCGACGATGGTCGGCTCGAACCCCACCGTGCGCCGCTCCAGCGGCACATACTCGCCGTCCGGATCGGTCGCGATCCACTGGTCGTCGGCGAACACCCAGGGATCGGCGCCGAAGCGGCGCAGCGTCGCCAGCGCGATCCGCGCCGCCGGCTCCGGCACCGTCAGCGCGGATACCACGCTCCCGTCGGGCCGGAAGATGGTGCCGCCGTTGAAGCCGCCCAGCGGCAGGGCCAGGCCCAGCTGCGCGATCAGCCCCGACAGGCCGCGCGGCGGCCGGCTGGAGACGATCGAGAAGCCGATGCCAGCCTCGCCCAGCCGGCGCACCGCCGCCACCGAGGCCGGGGTCACCACCTTGTCCGGGTCGGCCAGCGTGCCGTCGACGTCGGAGATCAGCAGGGCGATGCGCCCGGCGGGGGCGGCGGGATCGCTCGGGCTTGGAGACCGTTTGGAAATGCGCTGGCGTGAGTCGGCTGGCGGTGGTTTCGAGAACCGGAGCGCAGCGGACGTTGGTCCGTGAGCACCGGAAGCGGAGAAACCGCCGTCAGACGGCCGCGCCAGCAGCATTTCCATACGGTCTCTCACGTCAGCGGCAGCCAGGCGTAGCCGTCGCGCGCCAGCAGCTCGTCGGCGCAGGCCGGGCCGTCGCTGCCGGCCGGGTACAGGTCCGGCGCGGTGTCCAGGCCGGCCCAGAGCTTCTGGATCTGCTGCACCTCGAACCAGCCGGCCTCGATGTTGTCGGCCCGCTGGAACAGCGTCGGGTCGCCGGTCATGCAGTCATAGATCAGCGTCTCGTACCCGGTCTGCGGCTCCGCCTTGAAGTGCTCGGAATAGCGGAAATCCATCTCGACCTGGCCGAGGCGCATCTCCCGTCCCGGCACCTTTGCGGCGAAGCGCAGCGAGATGCCCTCATCCGGCTGGATGCTGATCACTAGCAGGTTCGGCGTCGGGGCGTTGACCGCGTCGCGGAACAGCACCGCCGGCGCCTTCTTGAACTGGATCGCGATCTCGGTCCGCCGCACCGCCAGCGACTTGCCGGTGCGCAGGTAGAAGGGCACGCCGGACCAGCGCCAATTGTCGATCGCCAGCTTCATCGCGACATAGGTCTCAGTGCGGCTGTCCGGCGCCACATCCGGCTCCTGCCGGTAGGCCGCGCGCGGCTTGCCCAGCACCGTGCCGGCGTCGTACTGGCCGCGCACCACCACCTTGGCCGCGTCCTCCGGCGTCAGGTCGCGCACCGCCTCGACCACCTTGGCCTTCTCGGTCCGCACCGCGTCGGCGTCGAAGGAGTTCGGCGCCTCCATCGCGGTCATGGCCAGGAGCTGGAACAGGTGGTTCGGCACCATGTCGCGCAGCGCCCCGGTGGCGTCGTAGAAGCGGCCGCGCCGCTCCACCCCCACCGTCTCGGCCGCGGTGATCTGCACGCATTCGATATGGTCGCGGTTCCAGATCGGCTCGAAGATGCCGTTGCCGAACCGGAAGGCCATGATGTTCTGGACCGTCTCTTTCCCGAGATAGTGGTCGATCCGGTAGATCTGCTTCTCGGTGGCGACGGCCAGCAGCTTCGCGTTGAGGTCCTTCGCCGAGGCCAGGTCGGTGCCGAACGGCTTCTCCACCACCAGCCGGCGAAAGGCGGTGTCGCTCTCCTGCAGCAGGCCGGCGGAGGACAAGGCGGTGGCGATCGGGGCGAAGAAGCGGGGCGCCACGGCCAGGTAGAACACGGCGTTGGAACTGCCGGTGGCGCGCTGCCGCTGCTCCAGATGCGCCGCCAGCCCCTGATAGGTCGACGGGTCGGCGAAGTCGCCGGTCAGGTAGTGGATGTTGCCGGCCAGCCGGCTCCAGGCGGCCTCGTCGATACCGCGCTCGGCGTCGGTGCCGAGCGTGTGCAGCGCTTCGCCCAGGGTCTTGCGGAAGCCCTCGTCGTTGTTCTCGACCCGGTCGACGCCGACGATCTCGAAGCCGGGGTCCAGCAGCCCCTCGCGCTGCAGGTGATAGAGCGCGGGGGTCAGCAGGCGGCCGGTCAGGTCGCCTGAGGCGCCGAAGATGACGAAGGTGCAGGGCGGCGCCGGCGGGGTGCCCGCCGGCTTCGCGGGGGAGGGCGAGATCATCGCGGCCATGGTCAGCCGCCCGCCGGCCGCTCGATATGGCCGCCGAACTTGTTGCGCATCGCCGACAGCAGCTTCTCGCCGAAGGTGTGCTCCTGGCGCGAGCGGAAGCGGACATAGAGCGCGGTCGACAGCACGTCGGCCGGCACCGCCTCCTCCAGCGCCGCCATCACCGTCCAGCGGCCCTCGCCGGAATCGGCGACCGAGCCGGTGTAGTTCGACAGCGTCTCGTTCTCCGCCAGGGCGATGGCGCTGAGGTCGAGCAGCCAGGAGGAGACGACGCTGCCGCGGCGCCACACCTCGGCGATGTCGGCGAGATCGAGCGAGTAGCGCTCGGCCTCCGGCAGCTCCTTCGAATCCTTGTTCTTGAGGATGTCGAAGCCCTCGGCATAGGCCTGCATCAGGCCGTATTCGATGCCGTTGTGCACCATCTTGACGAAGTGCCCGGCGCCGGCCGGCCCGGCATGGATGTAGCCCTTCTCGGCCCGAGGGTCGCGGCCCTCGCGGCCCGGCGTGCGCTCCACCGTGCCCAGGCCCGGCGCCAGCGCCGCGAAGATCGGGTCCAGGTGGTCGACCGCGGCCTTGGTGCCGCCGATCATCATGCAGTAGCCGCGCTCCAGCCCCCAGACGCCGCCGGAGGTGCCGACATCGACATAGTGCAGGTCCTTCGGCTCCAGCGCCGCGGCGCGGCGGATGTCGTCCTTGTAGAAGCTGTTGCCGCCGTCGATGATGATGTCGCCGGGGCTCAGCAGGCCTGCCAGCGCCGTCACCGTGTCCTCGGTCGGCGCGCCGGCCGGCAGCATCACCCAGACCGCGCGCGGCGCCGTCAGCCCGTCCACCAGGCCCTTCAGGTCGGCGGCCGGCTTGGCGCCCTCGGCGGCCAGCGTCTTGATGGCCTCGGCGCTGCGGTCATAGACCACGCAGTCATGGCCGGCGCGCATCAGCCGCCGGACAATGTTGCCGCCCATGCGGCCGAGTCCGATCATCCCGAGCTGCATTCCGTCGATCCTCTCGTTTTCTTCCGGTGCGGTGGTGCTAGCGTAGACCGCGTGAAGCATAGCGATGGTGCGCCCGCGGCGCGCCGGTTTCGAGTCCGAAAGCCGGGGCCGCGTCGATCGGGCGCCCGAGGGAGGATACGGGATTGGATCGAGGCGAACAGCCGCCGGGCGCGCCCGGCGGGCCGGGGCGCTGGACCTCCAGCGCCAAATCGGGCGTCGGCACCGCCCTCTCCGGCACCAGCCGCGTGTGGTTCACCCTCAGCCACGGCATCCTGAACGAGATCTACTTCCCGCGAATCGACACCGCCTGCGTCCGCGACCTGGGGCTGATCGTCACCGGCCCGGGCGGCTATTTCGCGGAGGAGAAGCGCGACGCCCGGTCGGAGACGCGGATGCTGGAGGCCGGGGTGCCGGCCTTCCGCCTGGTCAACACCGCGCTGGACGGCCGCTGGCGGATCGAGAAGACGGTGCTGGCCCATCCGCGCGGCCCGGTGCTGCTGCAGGAGGTCGTGTTCACCCCGCAGGAGGGCGAGCCCGCCGACCATCGGCTGTTCGCCCTCTTGGCGCCGCATCTGGTCAATGCCGGCGCCGACAACACCGGCTGGGTCGACGACTACAAGGGCACGCCGATGCTGTTCGCCCGCGGCACCGACGGGGTGTCGCTGGCGCTGGCCTGCTCGGCGCCGTGGCGCGCCCGCTCGGTCGGCTATGTCGGCGCCTCCGACGGCTGGCAGACGCTGTCGCGGAGCGGGGAGCTGAACCCGGCCTGGCGCCGGGCCGAGAACGGCAACATCGCTTTGGCCGGGGAGATCGACCTGGCCGAGGCGCCGGGCGGCCGCTTCCTGCTGGCGCTCGGCTTCGGCGAACGGCCGGAGGAGGCGGCGCACCACGCCCTGGCCGGGCTGCAGACCGGCTTCGCCGCGGCGCGCGATGCCTATGTCGAGGGCTGGCGGGACTGGCAGGCCGGGCTGCTGCCGCTCGACGGCACCGCGGGCTCCGGGGCCACGGCCTACCGCACCAGCACCGCGGTTCTGGCCAGCCACCAGACCATCGAGTTTCCGGGCGCGGTGATCGCCAGCCTGTCGATCCCCTGGGGCTTCAACAAGGGCGACGAGGATCTCGGCGGCTACCATCTGGTCTGGCCGCGCGACCTGGTGGAGACCGCGGGCGGCTTCCTCGCCGCAGGTGCTGTGGCCGAGGCCAGGGCGATCCTCGGCTACCTGCAGGCGATCCAGGAAGCCGACGGCCACTGGTCGCAGAATGTCTGGCTGGACGGAACCCCGTACTGGAACGGGGTGCAGATGGACGAATGCGCCTTCCCGATCCTGCTGGCCGACATGCTGCGGCGGGAGGGCGCGCTGGACGGGGAGGATCTGGCCCGCTTCGTGCCGATGGTGCGGCGCGCCGCCGGCTTCATCCTGCGCAACGGCCCGGTCACCGGCCAGGACCGGTGGGAGGAGGATGCCGGCTATTCGCCCTTCACCCTGGCGGTGGAGATCGCGGCGCTCCTGGCCGCGGCCGACATCCTCGAGTCGTCGAGCGCCGAGGAGGCGCGCTGGCTGCGCGAGACCGCCGACGCCTGGAACGACGAGGTCGAGCGCTGGACCTTCGCCGAGGGCACGGCGATCTGCAGCCGGCTCGGGCTCAAGGGCTACTATGTCCGCATCGCCCCGGCCGACGCGGCGGACGCGGCCTCGCCGCTCGACGGCTACGTGCCGGTGAAGAACCGGCCGCCGGGCGACGACGCGCGCCGCGCCGCCCTCCTGATCAGCCCCGACGCGCTGGCCCTGGTGCGCTTCGGCCTGCGGGCGGCGGACGACCCGCGCATCGTCGACACGGTCAAGGCCATCGACGCGGTGCTGAAGGCCGAGCTGCCGCAGGGCCCGGTCTGGTATCGCTACAACGACGACGGCTATGGCGAGCATGACGACGGCGGGCCCTTCGACGGCACCGGCATCGGCCGCGCCTGGCCGCTGCTGACCGGCGAGCGGGCGCATTACGAGCTGGCGGCCGGCCGGCCGGACGCCGCCAAGGCGCTGCTGGCGACGCTGGAGCGGTCGGCCGGGGAGGGCGGGCTGCTGCCGGAGCAGGTGTGGGATGCCGACGACGTGCCGGAGCGCGAGCTGTTCCGCGGCCGGCCTTCGGGCAGCGCCATGCCCCTGGTCTGGGCCCATTCCGAGCACATCAAGCTGCTGCGGTCGCTGCGCGACGGCCGGGTGTTCGACCTGCCGCCACAGCCGGTGCGGCGCTACCAGCTCGACAAGATCACCTCGCCGGTGCGCTGCTGGCGCTTCAACCAGAAGCGGCGGGCCCTGCCGGCGGGCAAGGGGCTGCGCCTCGAGCTGCCGGCGGCCGCCACGGTGCACTGGACGCTCGATGACTGGGGGACCATCCGCGACGACGTCACGACGGAGACGCCGTTCGGACTGCATGTCCTCGACCTGCCGACAGTATTGGCGCCGGCCGGCACGCGGATCCGCTTCACCTTCCGCTGGCATGACCCCGAGCGGTGGGAGGGCGCCGATTTCCTGGTGACCGTGGACGGCGAGACCGGCGTCGCGGCCGGCCACGCCGACACGGGGCCAAGTAGTGGCACAAGTAGTGGTGATTGACCTTTTGTGTAGTCGAAGGTTGACGCTTGGTAAGACTAGCCCTCATTCTGTGTCGGGGCATTGCGACAATCGGGTGAAAGCTGGATGAGCCTCCGAGCTTCTCCCGCATTCGGTGGGACAGGCGATGCGATGAAGGCGTTGTCGTCGATGCGTCGCCGAGACCACGAGGGAGGACCGCCTTGAAGCCTGGCATCCTGGCCATCGATGTGGGAGGCACGGGGCTGAAGGCCGCCGTGATCGATGACCGCGGAGAGATGGTGTCGGACCGGCAGCGGGTGCCGACGCCGCATCCCTGCCCGCCGAAGCTGTTCCTCGACACCATCGCGGCGCTGGTCAAGCCGCTGCCACCCTTCGACCGCATCGCCGTCGGCTTCCCCGGCGTGGTCCGCGACGGGCGGGTGATCACCGCCCCCAATCTCGGCACCGAGGACTGGGCCGGCTTCACCCTGGCCTCCGCCCTGTCGCGGCGGCTGGGCGGCGCCCCGGTGCGGATGATCAACGATTCCGAGATGCAGGGCCTGGCCCTGGTCGAGGGCAAGGGGCTGGAGCTGGTGGTGACCCTGGGCACCGGGGTCGGCACGGCGCTGTTCCGCGATGGCGCGCTGGCGCCGCATCTGGAGCTGGCGCACCACCCGCTGCACAAGAACAAGACCTATGACGAGTATCTCGGCAACGCGGCCTTCGAGAAGGCGGGCAAGAAGCGCTGGAACAAGCGCGTGAAGCGGATGCTGGAGGTGCTCGACATCCTGATGCACCCGGACCGGGTGCATGTCAGCGGCGGCAACGCGAAGCATATCGATTTCGAGCTGCCGAAGGGCGTGGTCCTCGCCTCGAACGAGGCGGGGCTGGAGGGTGGCGCCGGGTTGTGGCGCCAGCCTGCGGCCAAGAGCCCGTCCGCCAAACCTGCTCCGGCCAAGGTCGCGAGGGCTTCGGCCCGGGCCGAGAGCGCCCCTGTGAAGAGTGCCCCCATCAAGGCTGCAGCGGAGAATGCCTCCATGAAGAAGAGTACCCCCCTCAAGGCCGCCACCAAGAGCGCGCCTGCCAAGAGCGCTCCGGCCAAGGCCGCGGCGAAGAGCGCGCCTGCGAAGGCTGCTCCGGCGAAGGCCGCGACCAAGAGCGCGCCGGCGAAGGCCGCTCCGGCGAAGGCCGCGACCAAGAGCGCGCCGGCGAAGG
>NZ_JANX01000301.1 GCF_000767795.1 Inquilinus limosus MP06
GATGATCTCGGCCTCGCCGCCGCGCAGGTCGAGATCCACCACCCGGCCGGTGGTGTCGTCGAAGACGAGAACGGGGCCGCCCGTGTTGCGTTCAACCGCCGCCCGGGCCGCCAGCGCCACCTCGGCCAGCGGGCCGGACAGCAGCAGCGTGGAACCATCGAAGGCGGTGCAGGGCGTGGCGGCGGTCGCGGTCACGGCAATCGATCCCGGTGAAGTGGCAGCCGATTTGTACCCGGGCAAAATACCTTGCGTCAATATCACCCGGGTAATAACTTGCCGCCGCCACGGAACGGGATCGGGCCATGAAGGACAGGAAGGCGGCCATCGCCGCCTACAGGGAGCAGAAGGTGTCCGCCGGGATTTACGCAGTGCGCTGCACGGCCACGGGCGAGGCCTGGGTCGGGCGCAGCCCCAACCTGGACACGGCGCGGAACCGCGTCTGGTTCATGCTGCGCACCGGCAGCCACACCCATCCCGGCCTGCTGCAGGCCTGGCGCGCACAAGGCGAGGCCGCCTTCACCTTCGAAGTGGTCGAGATCCTGTCCGAGGAGGACGCGACCCATTTCCGCGACAAGCGCCTGAAGCAGCGGCTGGAGCACTGGCAGGCGGCGCTCGGGGCGGAGGCGATCTGACCGCCTTCGCCCCCTCGCCATGACGAAAAGGGGAAACCGGCGGGTAGAGAGCCCCTACCCCTTCACCCGCTCCATCCGCGGGTCGTAGAGCGGGTCGAGATGCACACGGCACGGCACCCGCTCGGTCGCGACCTCCAGCTCATAGGTGCCCGCCAGCAGCGCATCGCGTTCCAGCCCGGCCGGGTCGCGGACATAGCCGAGGCCGATCGGCTTGCCCACCGTGTGGCCGAAGCCGCCGCTGGACAGCCAGCCGGCCGGCTTGCCGTCGCGCAGGATGGTCTCGCGCCCCAGCAGCACCACCGAAGGGTCGTCGACCGTGAAAGTGGCCAGGATCTTCTCCAGCCGCTGGCCCCGCCGCGCCTCCAGCGCCTCGCGCCCCTGGAACGGGATGGCGGATTTCAGCTTCACCGCCCAGCCGAGCCCGGCCTCCATCGGCGTGTGGTCCGGCCCGATGTCGCTGCCCCAGGCGCGATAGCCCTTCTCCAGCCGCAGCGTCTCGATCGCGCGGTAGCCGGCATTGGCGATGCCATGCGCCGCCCCCGCCGCCATCACCGCCTCATAGACCCCAACGGCGAATTCGGTCGGGATGTGCAGCTCCCACCCCAGCTCGCCGACATAGGTGATGCGCAGGGCCAGCACCGGGGCGCCGGCCACGGCGATCTGCCGGACCCGGCCGAAGGGGAAGCCGGTATTGGAGACGTCGTCGCGGGTCAGCGCCTGCAGCACGTCGCGCGCCTTCGGCCCCATCAGGCTCAGCACCGCATAGGCCGAGGTGACGTCGACCAGATGCGCGTCCGCGCCCTTCGGGATGCTGCGGGCGATCCAGTCGAAGTCATGGGTGGCGAAGCCGGTGCCGGTGGTGATGTGGAAGCGGTCCGCCGCCAGCCGGGCGACGGTCAGGTCGCATTCGATGCCGCCGCGGGCGTTCAGCATCTGGGTGTAGATCAACGCGCCCGGCGGCCGTGCCACATCGTTGGCGCAGATCCAGGACAGCGCCGCCTCGGCATCCCGGCCGACCAAAGCGAATTTGGCGAAGGAGGACTGGTCGAAGACCGCGACATCCTCCCGCACGGCCCGGTGCTCGCGCGCCACCGCCTCGAACCAGCTCGGCCGGCCGAAGCCGGGGATCTCGCCGGGCGCCGCGAACCAGTTCGGCCGCTCCCAGCCCAGCTTCTCGCCGAAGCAGGCGCCTTGCGCCTTGAGGCGGTCGTAGAGCGGCGACCGGCGCAGCGGCCGGGCGCTGGCATGCTCCTCATTCGGCCAGGCGATGGTGTAGTGCTTGCCGTACAGCTCCAGCGTCCGCTTGCGCACCCAGTCGACATCGGCCTGGGCCCGGCCGAAGCGGCGGATGTCGACCGGCCACAGGTCGTAGGGCGGCTCGCCGCCCGCGATCCACTCCGCCAGCGCCTTGCCGGCACCGCCGCCCGAGGCGATGCCGAAGGCGTTGAAGCCGGCGCCGACATAGAAGCCGCGCAGCTCCGGCGCCTCGCCGAGGATGAAGTTGCCGTCCGGGGTGAAGCTCTCCGGCCCGGCGATCAGCTCCTTCACCCCCGCAGTCTCCAGCGCCGGCACCCGGCCCAGCGCCAGCTCCATGATCTGCTGGAAATGGTCCCAGTCCGGCTGCAGAAGCTGGAAGTTGAAGCCCTCCGGGATGCCGTCGACCGCCCAGGCGATCGGGTTCGGCTCGTAGCCGCCCATCACGAGGCCGCCGACCTCCTCCTTCCAGTAGGTCAGCCGGTCGGGGTCGCGCAGCGTCGGCAGGGTGCGGGTCACGCCTTCGATCGGCTCGGTCACCATGTATTGGTGCTCGACCGACACCAGCGGCACGTTGACCCCGACCATCCGGCCGAGGTCGCGTGCCCATTGCCCGGCGCAGTTCACCGCGGCCTCGCAGGCGATGCGGCCGCGGCTGGTCACGACCGCCGTCACCCGCCCGTCCCTGGTCTCGATGCCGGTGACCTCGGTGTCCTCCCAGATCGCCGCGCCGGCCATGCGCGCGCCCTTGGCCAGGGACTGGGTGATGTCGGACGGGTTGGCCTGGCCGTCGGTCGGCAGGAAGGCGGCGCCGACCAGGTCGTCGACCCGCATCAGCGGCCACAAATCCTGCGCCTCCTTGGGCGACAGCAGATGCATCTCGAGGCCGAAGCTGCGGGCGGTGGTGGCCTGGCGCTTCAGCTCGGTCCAGCGCGCCTCGGTGCAGGCCAGGCGCAGGCCCCCGTTCATCTTCCAGCCGGTGGCCAGGCCGGTCTCGCGCTCCAGCTCGGTGTACAGCCGCACCGAATGGCCCAGCAGCTGGGTGATGTTGGCGCTGGAGCGCAGCTGCCCGACCAGGCCTGCCGCGTGGAAGGTGGAGCCGGAGGTGAGCTTGTGCCGCTCGATCACCACCGTGTCGGCCCAGCCCAGCCGGGCCAGGTGATAGGCGGTCGAGACTCCGACGATGCCGCCGCCGATGACCACGGTGCGGGCCTGGGTGGGAAAGGCGGTCATGGCGCTCTCACATCCTCTGGAAATCGTCCCAGGCGCCCTCGAAGCGCCGCAGATTCTCGTCGGTGTAGGCGGCGTAGTCGAAGGCCAGCGTCGAATGGATCTCCGACACCATGCTCCACATCGCCTCGCGCAGCAGCGACGCCGCCTTCATCGCGGCGTAGCGCCGGCGCAGATCCGGCGAAGGGGGAGCGCCGAAATAGGCGTTCAGCATCGCCGCCTCCTCCGCCACCGAGAAGCCGTTGTTCGAGGCCAGGCCGCCGAGATCGAAGAGCGGGCTGTTGAAGCCGGCATAATCCCAGTCGACCAGCCACAGCCGCCGGCCGTCATCGATGAAGTTCGCGGCCAGCAGGTCGTTGTGGCCCAGCACCAGCTCGACCGGCCCGACCGCCGCCTCCAGCTCAGCCGCGCGGCAGACCAGCCCGGCCAGCTCGTCCGCCGGCCGCCGCCCGGCCAGGGCGTGGGCGTAGTCGCGCAGCACATGGAACACCCAGAAGGCCAGCACCGGGCCGCGCAGATGCGCCGGCATCTCGCGATGCACGCGCCGCACCAGCTCCAGCACCCGCGGCGCCTCCCGCCGCACCCGCTCGGGCGTCAGCGTCTCGCCGGCGACGAAGCGGGTCACCAGGATGCCCGGCTCGGCATGCTCGACCTCGGGTGAGATGCCGGCGGAAGCGGCGGCGCGGCTGGCGGCCAGCTCGTTGAAGCGCAGGATGTGATGGTGCGGAATGTCGGCACCCAGCCGCACGACATGGACCCCGGCGGCATCCTCGACCCGGTAGTTGCGGTTGGTCAGCCCGCCGGCCAGGGGCGCGATGGTGAGGCGCCCGTTCCAGCAGCCCAGCCCGGCGATGATGTCCGATGCCTCCGGCATTCCCCGCCTCCCTGATCGACGGATAAGCCGCGGGGCCTCGTCCCGTCAATCGCGAAGCGTCATGAATCCACACAATACCAATCAGTATCGTGGCTTTGTGTGGAAATTCACGGCCTTTGCGTGACAATCGGCCGGGAATTCACGGCCGATTGCGATCGAAGCTGGACAGGACGTGCCGCGCCGCCGATAGGATAAAGCAATTTTCCGGGGTGAGGGAACGCCGCAGGGCCGATGTTGTCCAACCGTTGGCAGGGCGAGATCCTGCAGGCCGTGCGAGAGTCCGGCAGCTGCAGCATCGCCGAGCTGGCGCGCCGCTTCGAGGTCTCGACCGAGACGATCCGGCGCAGCGTCAAGCCGCTGATCGAGACCGGCGCCGTGCTCCGCTTCCATGGCGGCGTGATGCTGCCGGACGGGCTGGAGGAGCCGCCGTTCCAGCGCCGGATGCAGCGCAATCGCGAGGCCAAGCAGGCGGTGGCGGCGCTGGTCGCCGCCCGCATCGCCGACGGCGACCCCATCATCCTCGACAACGGCACCACCTCGGCCTATGTCGCCCAGGCCCTGGCGCATCATTCCCGGCTGGTGGTGGTGACCAACTCGGCCGAGATCGCCTGCCGCCTGGCGCCGCGCAACGACAACCGCGTCTTCCTGTGCGGCGGCGAGGTGAACGGTGACGACGTGGCGGCTTTCGGCCCCTCGGCCATCGCCTTCCTGCGCCAGTTCCAGGTACGCTGCGCCGTGCTGTCGGTCGGCGGCATCAGCAGCCGCGGCGAGCTGGTGGATTTCCACCTGTTCGAGGCCGAGTTCTCGCACGCCGCCATGGCCCAGGCGGCGGAGACCTGGGTGATCGCCGACCACAGCAAGTTCGGCCGCGAGGCGCCGGTGAAGGTGTGTAGCCTGGCCGATGTCGACCTGGTCGCCACCGACCGCCCGCCCCCGCCCGATGTCGCCCGCCGCTGCGACGCCGCCGGAGTGCGGATCCTGGTGCCGGACGAAAAAGCCTAGGGCCCAAAAGAAAACAGGCCGCATCGCTGCGGCCCGAGTTTAGGGAGGAAACGCCCAAGAAGTGCGTTACGACAGCAGCTCATCACTGCATATCGCACTGCAACATTGGCAGCTTCCGGACAGCCGCGCAAGGGAAATCGGATTAAAATTTGGTCACGATGGATTCTGCCCAAAATTTACCCTCTTTCGGCGCGGATGCCGGCCGAATGGGCGCTCAGAGCCTCCGGATCAGCCACAGCACCAGGTCGTCGTCGACCGGCACCGAGTCGCCGGGAACCACCGACTGCTCCCGCCAGGTGATGCCGCGGCCATCCGGCCGGTAGCCCAGCCCGGCATAGAGCCGCTGGGCCGGGCCGTAATCGGCATAGAGGCCGACGCCGAGGCCGATAGCGGCACGCCCGGCCATCCGCGCCAGATCCTCGAAGGCGCGGATCAGCGCCGTACCGATGCCCCTGCCCCGCGCCGGCGCGGCCACCACCAGGTTGTTGATCTCCGGCACCGAAGCGGCCCGGAATGGCGCGTAATCCGAGTCCCAGAGCAGCGTGCCGTAGCCGACCGGATGGCCGCCATCCCACGCCAGGCGCACGGCGCGCCGGCCGGCGGACTGATCGGCGAGATAGACGCCCCACAGCGTCGCGGCGGCGTTCCAGGCCGCGCCGCCCTCGACCGCGGCGATCCGGGCATGATCCTCCGGGCGCAGTTCGCGCAGCTCGATTGCCATGGCGGCCTCCTCCAGATGACGGCGCACCCTACACACCGGTCGCGCCGCCGTCGCCCGGCGTGCGATCGTAGGATGACGGACCGCCGGCGACTCGGATCGAAGGACGCGGGTCCGCGCAGGAGGAGGCACAGGAATGCAGCGATGGATCGCCGCCGCCGTGACGGCAGGGATGCTGGCCGCGACGCCGGCCATGGCCGCCGAGAAGGTCATCATCGACACGGATTTCAGCACGGCCGGGGATGACGGCCAGGTCCTGATCATGGCCGCGCAGTTGGACCGCGAGGGCGTGATCGACCTCAAGGGCGTCACCGTGGTGACCGGCAACAACTGGCTGAAGCAGGAGGTGGCGGACGCGCTGCGGGCGGTCGAGCGCCTGGGCATCGCCGACAAGGTCGGCGTCTATGCCGGCGCCAGCCTGCCGCTGGTGCACGACCCCAGGAGCTTCGAGAGCGAGCGCGCCCTGTTCGGCTTCGGCGAGAGCTACAAGACCGCGTTCCACCGGCCGCAGCCGGCCGATGCGGATCTCGTCGCCCCGCCGGACGGCTTCGCGAAGACCACGAAGCCGCGCGACGAGCATGCGGTCGACTTCATCGTCGACACGGTGAAGGCCAACCCGCACGAGGTGTCGCTGCTGGTGATCGGCCCGGCAACCAACATCGCGCTGGCGGTGCGCAAGAACCCGGAGATCGTGCCGCTGATCAAGAAGATCGTCTACATGGCCGGTGCCTTCGATGTCCGCGGCAACACCACCCCGGCGGCGGAGATGAATGTCTGGATCGACCCCGAGGCCGCGCGCATCGTCATGCGCGAGCCGATCGACCAGGCGATCATCCCGCTCGACGTCACCGATATCACCCAGCTCGGCAAGGCGGATTTCGACCGCATCATGGCCGCCGGCGGCCCGATCCCGGCGCTGTTCAAGGACAGCTGGATGGCCAAGGCCTTCGCCAAGGATGCGAAGGCGACCGTCAACGTCTTCGACACCCTCGCCCTCGCCTATCTGGTCGACCCGGGCTACGCGACCAAGGTCGAGGATCTGTTCGTCGATGTCGACATCGCCTTCGGCCCCGGCTACGGCCGCACCTACGGCTATTGGCAGGAGCAGCCGACCAGGCTGCTGCAGAAGATCAAGGTGGTGAAGCAGTTCGACAACCGCCGCTTCTTCGACCTGTATGTCGACCTGATGACCCGGACGGTGCCGATCAAGCCGGCGACCTGACCAGCCCGAGCGCGATCGAGGCGTCCAGCCGGTCGACCACGTCGCGATGCTCGGCCAGAAGGCCGTCGCGCAGCCGGTACAGGTCGGCGGTGGCGAAGCGCAGCACCGCGCCGGTCGGCGCCGCGCCCAGCAGGGGGCCGCGATGGGTCCCCTGCCATTGCGCCATCGCCATCAGCCGGTCGCCTTCGACCACCACGTCCTGGCGCAGGGCCTGCAAATCCGGCAGCGCCTGGGCCAGCATCCGGGCGAAGGCCTTGTAGCCCTCGATGCCGGGCGCGATCAGCGGGCTGTCGCTGGCGAAGTCCGGATGCACCATCTCGTCCATCGCGGCCAGGTCGTGCCGGCCGTAGAGCCGCTCGCGGAATGCAACGAACCGCTGCCGGACCTCTTCAGTGTCGCTCATCGCGCCCTCCTCCCGTTTCCGTCCGCCGAAGGTCGCCGTGGTGTTATCCTGGGACCAGAGGACAAGTTATCCTGGTACAGGGAGCATCAG
>NZ_JANX01000302.1 GCF_000767795.1 Inquilinus limosus MP06
CCCGGCGGCCCATCCCTGGGTGATGCCTGACGACAGCCTGGCCGGCACCGCCGTCGCCCGCTGGATGCGCCGGGCGCTGCCGGAGGCGGCGATCGCGCTGCGGGCGGATTCGCTGGTCGAGCTGCGCAACGCCGCCCGCGCCGGCATCGGCCTGGCCGCCCTGCCCTGCTATCTCGGTGATGTCTCCGAGGGGCTGGTGCGCATCGCCACCCCGACCGTGCCGGAGGGCGCGGCGCTGTGGGTGCTGACGCATGAGGACCTGCGCCGCACCGCCCGGGTCAGCGCCTTCACCGAATTCATGGCCGCCGCCCTCGCCCGCCAGAGAGACCTGCTGGAGGGACGACGGCCGGCCGTGGCACGGTAGCCGCAACAGACAGCAACGGGAGGACAGCCATGGCCGTGAAGCGGATCGTCACCAACATCGCCACCGGCGACATCGCCCGGGCGCAGGCCTTCTATGGCGACTTCCTGGGTCTGGAGCTGGCCATGGACATGGGCTGGATCCTGACCTTCACCGCCGGCACGACGATGACGCCGCAGCTCAGCGTCATGACCGAGGGCGGCTCCGGCACCCCGGTGCCGGACATCTCGATCGAGGTCGACGACGTCGACGCCATGCACTGGAAGGCCGTGGCGATGGGCCTCAAGGTCGAATATGGCCCGGCCGACGAGCCCTGGGGCGTGCGCCGCTTCTACGTCCGCGACCCGTTCGGCCGGCTGGTCAACATCCTGGCGCATTGAGCCCGCGCGATCGGATGAGAGAGGCTGAGCCCTCTACTTTCCTGTCATTGCCGGGCTTGACCCGGCAATCCAGGGGCCACCCAGAGCGGCTCTTGAAGCCCCTGGATCCTCGGGTCAAGCCCGAGGATGACAATGAATATCTGATTCTCTGGCACTGCCCGCTCAGTTGATCCAGACCGCGAAACTGAGGAACTCGCCCTCGAAGGCGTCGGTCGCCTGCTCCCAGAACGTCCGCTCGCTGACCGGGCCGTCTTCGAGGAAGGGCACCATGTCGGTGCCGGTCAGCAGCAGCACCAGGTCGAAGGGCTGTGGCGACTCCAGCAGGCGCCGCAGGTTGAAGCCCTGCTCGAAGCGCCAATGCGGCAGCAGCTTGTCGCCGTTCAGGATCGCCTCGGATTCCGCCATCAGCGCCAGCCAGGAGTCGATGCGTTCATCGGTGATGGTCATGCCCGGGATCAGGCTGGCCTGCTTCGCGTTCGGCAGCCATTCGCGGTCATTGTCGGTCTCGGCCCGGATCGACGCCCACATCTCCCGGCTCAGCTTCGCCGCCTCCAGCAGGTGCTCGCGCGCCCGCGGCAGCCGTTCCGGCTCCGCCACCGGCCAGTTCAGCAGGTGGATCCAGGCAATGCCGTCGGCGATCCGGCCGTCCTCCGCCCCGGTGAACAGGCCCTGGGTCGGCAGGGTCAGCGCCGCGGCCAGCGGCGAATCCGTCCGCGGGAACAGCAGGTGCCCGGCGGCGTCGAAGCTGCGATGCCAGTCGCGCGCCAGCAGGAACTCGGCGCCGGCGCGCAGCACATGGGTGTAGGCGCGCAGCCACAGCACGTCGCCGGTGTCGAAGGCGATCACCAGCTTGCCGGCATTGGCCGGGGCGCCCTGCCCACCCAGCAGCACGGCGCTGTAGACGTCGTAGAGCGTGGCCTGGCCCCGGCCGTTGCCGGCGAGGTCCAGCGTCACCCGCCCCATTGCCATCGGCAGCTTTACCGGCCGATCGCCCAGCGGCCGCAGCGTGCGGTCGACCGCGTCGAGATCATCGACCAGCGTCTGCAGGACGGTGCGGGCATCCTCGTACCGGATCACCTCGGGGTTCGGGTTCGGCGGCACCGGCATGGTCAGCAGCGGCACCGACACCATCGGGTCGTTCGGCGGCTCGAAGCCGTAGCGGTAGAGCGCCTGGCTGAAATGCTCAGTCGCCTTGGCCAAGCGGATCAGGCCGAGGCCGGCGATCGCCTCGGCATCGTCCGGCTTCTTCGCCACGATCGCGGCCAGCGCCTTCTCGCCCTCGGCGATCGAGCCGGCATAGAGATGCTTCTGCGTCAGCTCGACCGGCGTCGCCGCCATGGCCGGGGCGGCCACGAAAGGCAAGGCGAAGGCAGCGGCCGCAAGGCCGGCCATCAGCACCGACCGGACGAATCCAAACACTTCACAGAAAAGTGAATTGGATTCACTTCGAAGGTTGAGAACCAAGCCAGTCGCCTTTCAATATTCACAGCAACCAGCCCAGACGATTCTCCAGCTTCATGTCACAAATCGGGCAGGACCATTGACAGGGGCGATGGGCTACGCCCCCGTGTCCGGCGCCACCAGGGCGGAGCTGGTGTAGCCGAGGTCGCGGAGCTGGCGCGGGATGCCGTCGCGGACATGGCCGCTGCCGGCCAGGACCACGACCAGAGGGATCCCCGCGGCCCGCGCCTCGGCGATGCGGGCGGCCATCGCCCGGTCCCACAGCAGCTGGATGTCGACGAAGCGGCGGAAGCCGCGATTGAGGGCATCGCCCTCCGCCCCCCTGCCATGACCGGCGAAGGCGGCGGCGAGGTATTTGTTGTAGTCCAGGGACGGCGGCACCGGCCGGCCGAGATCGAGATCCGGCCGGGCCTGCAGCGCCGCCCAGCCTCCAGTCCCGACCGCGCGCACGAGGTCGCGGTCGACATTCAGCGCGATCAGCGGGATGTGCTTCATCCGGGCATAGGCGAAGATCGGCCGGTACAGGCCGAAATCGAAGCCCCAGGACCGCTCCCAGTCCACCTCGCGCAGGAAGGCGGCCTCGTCGAGCCTGCCCGCGGTCCAGGCGTCCAGCGCCGCCTGGCGGCTGCGCGGCACCATCTCCAGCCCGATGGCCAGGCGCGGCTCCTGCTC
Source organism: Inquilinus limosus MP06 (assembly GCF_000767795.1). Classification (GTDB taxonomy): domain Bacteria; phylum Pseudomonadota; class Alphaproteobacteria; order DSM-16000; family Inquilinaceae; genus Inquilinus; species Inquilinus limosus_E. The sequence goes on from NZ_JANX01000302.1 coordinate 2,875, forward strand.
GCGCAGCGCGGCGATGCGCTGCAGCTGCCAGTGATGGTCGGTGACGCGGTCATGGGTCTCGCCCAGCAGGACGATGCCGCCATCGGTCCGGGCCGGGGACGCCGGGGGCGGCGTCGCGCACCCGCCCACGGACCAGCCGAGCAGGCCCGCCAGAGCCAGGACCAGGATCCTCCCCCTCATCGCCATCCTTCCGCTCCATCCGACACCGGTCTCATGTGGCAGCGTTCGGCGCCCACGGCAACCGCTTCGCCGCGAGACGGGCAGGGTTGCGCCGGGCCGCGGAAATCGCGAGCTATGACACCGGTTCGAGACGAGGAGTCGGGATGAGGCGGAGATCAGACCAGATCGGGGTGGGGGCATGACCGACATCGCGCAGGCGGTCATCGGCTTCATCGGCCAGCACCCGCATTGGGCCGGCCTCCTGATCTTCCTGATCGCCCTGACCGAATCGGTGGCGGTGATCGGCCTGTTCATCCCCGGCTCGCCGATCCTGATCGGCGTCGGCGCCGTGGTCGGCCTCGGCCACCTGCCGCTCTGGCCCATGCTGGTCTGGGCGACGGCCGGGGCGATCATCGGCGACGGGGTGTCCTACGAGATGGGGCGGCGCTGGCGCGGCACCATCCTCGGCGCCTGGCCGATGAGCCGCTACCCGGCGCTGATCGCCCGCGGCGAGGCCTTCTTCCGCCGGCATGGCGGCAAGAGCATCGCGCTCGGCCGCTTCCTGCCGATGCTGCGGCCGATGATTCCGATGGTGGCCGGCGCGCTGGGGCTGCGGCCGGGGCTGTTCTACACCGTCAACATCGCCTCGGCGATCGTCTGGGCGCCGGCCCATATCCTGGGCGGCGCGGTGCTGGGCGCGTCGCTGGGCGCGCTCGGCGCCGTCAGCGGCCGGCTGGTGGCGATGCTGGCCGTCCTGGCGCTGACGCTGTGGCTGCTGGTCGTCGTCACCCGCTGGATCTGGCGCCGGCTGCTGCCGCTGCTGGGCCGGGCGCAGCACGCGGTGCATCGCTGGGCTGCGGGCCGCGGCAGCCGCCCTGCCCGCCTGCTGGCCCGGCTGGTCGATCCGGACGAGCCGGATCTGCGTGTCATGGCGGCGCTGGGCGCCCTGGTGCTGCTGCTGGTCGCCGGCTTCGTCAACCTGCTGAGCCTGGTCGCCGCCCATGGCGGGCTGGCAAGGGCGGACGGCGCCATCAGCGCCTTCGTCCAGGGGCTGCGCACGCCCTGGGGCGACGCCGCCCTGACCGTCGTCACCATGCTGGGCGACGGCCACACCATCACCGCCCTGACCTTCGCGTCCATCGGCTGGCTGCTGATGCACCGCGCTTGGCACCGGGCCGGCGGCGTGGCCATCGCCATCGCCGTCACCGCCGCCTTCGTGCCGCTGGTCAAGGGCCGGCTGCAGATCCTGCGGCCGACCACGGACCTGTACAGCGGCGCCGACGCCTTCAGCTTCCCCAGCGGCCATGCCGCCTTCTCCGCCGTGCTGTACGGCATCCTGGGCTGGCTGGTGGCGCGCGGCCTGCCGGGACGCTGGCAGCTGCTGCCGCTGAGCGTCGCCGCGGCGCTGATCGGGCTGGTCTGCGCCTCGCGCGTCTATCTGGCGGCGCATTGGCCGTCCGATGTCGCCGCCGGGCTGATCTTCGGCCTGGGCATGACCGTCGCCTTCGCCATGGCCTTCCGCCGCGCGGACCCGCAGCGGATCCGCCCCCGCGGCTTCGCCGTGATGCTGCTGCTGGTGCTGGCCGGCGCCGGCGCCGGCCATGTCGCCACAGGCTTCGACAAGGCCGCGGCCATGTATGTGATCCGCGACCGGACCGTCGCGATCCCGGCCGCGGAATGGCGGGCGGGGGGCTGGCGCCGGCTGCCGCAGCAGCGCATCGACCTGGAGGGCGACGCCGAGCAGCCCTTCCGCCTGCAATGGGCCGGCCCGCCGGAGGCCCTGGCCGCCGCCCTCGCCTCCTCCGGCTGGACCGCCCCGCCGGGCTGGAGCGTCGCCACCGCCGCCCGTTATCTCGACGACACGGCCGATGCCCGCACCCTGCCGGTGCCGCCGGTGCTGCAGGACGGGCGGATGCCGGTGCTGACCCTGATCCGGCCGACCGCGGACGGCACCGCGCGCGAGGTGCTGCGGCTGTGGCGCTCGGGCTTCGCCCTGGAGGATGGCGTCCCGATCCTGCTGGGCGCGCCGGGGATCGAGGCGGTCCACCATCCGCTGGGCCTGGTCAGCGCCATCGACGCCGAGGATGACGGGAAGCTGCCGGAGCTGCCCGAGCTGGCGCGCCTGCCGAACGCCGCCTCCCCCGCCCCCGGCCTGGTGCTGGCCCACCCCTGAGCCCGGTGCGGCATGCTGCCATGCCTTCCAGCCCCTGGACGGATGCGGCCGCGCACCGCATGATGCGATCGCGATCCGTTCTCAACGATCGACCCCTTCAGCCCAGGTGCAGTCATGTCCAGCACGGCCCCGACGGACGAGCCGAAGACCCTGATCCTGACCGGCGCCAGCCGCGGCATCGGCCATGCCACGGTGAAGCGCTTCAGCGCCGCCGGATGGCGGGTGATCACCGTCTCGCGCCAGGCCTTCTCGAAGGACTGCCCGTGGCATGCGGGCGAGGAGGACCATGTCCAGCTCGACCTCGCCGACCTGGACGGGATCGAGCAGGGCCTGTCCGCCCTGCGCGCGCGGCTGCCGCATGGCCGGCTGGACGCGCTGGTCAACAATGCCGGCATCTCGCCCAAGCTGCCCGGAGGCAAGCGCATGGGCGTGCTGGATACCGACCACGCGACCTGGATGCATGTGTTCAACGTCAACCTGTTCGCCACCGCCCTGCTGGGCCGCGGGCTGTTCGAGCCGCTGAAGGCCGCGAAGGGGACGATCATCAACGTCACCTCGATCGCCGGCAGCCGCGTCCATCCCTTCGCCGGGCCGGCCTACGCCACCTCCAAGGCGGCGCTGGCGGCGCTGACGCGGGAGATGGCGCATGAGTTCGGGCCGCATGGGGTTCGGGTGAACGCGATCGCGCCGGGCGAGATCGACACCTCGATCCTGTCGCCGGGCACCGAGGCGATGATCGACGGCGAGATCCCGATGAAGCGCCTCGGCAAGCCCGAGGAGGTCGCCGCGACGATCATGTTCCTCTGCACCGCCGGATCGTCCTACATTACCGGGGCCGAGGTGCATATCAACGGCGGCCAGCATGTCTGACGGCTGAAACCGCCGCCTCGGCGGAACAAGAAAACAGGGAGTGCCAGAATGATCCGTTTCACCCGCCTTCTGCCCGCGGCAGCGTTGCTGGCGGCCGGCTTCGCCGTGCCCGCCATGGCCCGCGACCTGACCGTCGTGTCCTGGGGCGGCGCCTACCAGGATGCGCAGCGCGCGCTGTATTTCGAGCCGTTCAAGGCCGCCGGCACCCCGATGCATGACGAGAGCTGGGATGGCGGCATCGGCGTCCTGCGCGCCAAGGTCGAAGGCGGCGATTCGAGCTGGGACGTGGTCCAGGTCGAATCCGAGGAGCTGGCGCTGGGCTGCGAGGAAGGCCTGTTCGAGCCCCTGAACTGGGATGCGATCGGCGGCCGCGACGCCTATCTGCCCGAGGCGGTGAACGACTGCGGCGTCGGCGCCATCGTCTACAACTTCATCCTGGCCTATGACGGCGCCAAGTTCCCGAATGGCGGGCCGCAGAGCTGGGCCGATTTCTGGGACGTGAAGAAGTTCCCCGGCAAGCGGGCGATGCGCCAGGGGCCGAAGACCAATCTCGAGATCGCGCTGATGGCCGACGGCGTGGCCCCGGCCGATGTCTACAAGGTGCTGGCGACGCCCGAGGGCGTGGACCGCGCTTTCCGCAAGCTGGACGAGCTGAAGCCGAACATCGTGTGGTGGACCGCCGGCGCGCAGCCGCCGCAGATGCTGGCCTCGGGCGACGTGGCGATGACCACCGCATATAACGGCCGCATCTCCGCCGCCAACGACGCCGACAAGAAGGACTTCAAGATCGTCTGGAACGGCAGCCTGTTCACCATCGACAGCTGGGTGATCCTGAAGGGCTCGCCCAATGTCGACGCCGCCACCAAGTTCCTGGCCTATATGGGCAAGCCGGAGAACCAGGCGAAGCTGCCGACCAAGATCACCTACGGCGTCACCAACAAGGCGGCGACGCCGCTGATCCCGGCCCAGTACCTGCCCGGCCTGCCGACCAACCCGGCCAACATGTCCCAGGCGATCGAGCTGAACCCGGAATTCTGGGTCGAGAACCTCGACAACCTGACCCAGCGCTTCAACACCTGGGCGGCGAAGTAGCTTCGCCTGCTTCGATGTCCCACGCGCTGACTCTGATGAGTCCCCCCTCCCCCCGCGGGAGGGGGCCAGGGGGAGGGGGTTCGCGCCGCCAAAAGCGGACAATCCTGCATGCTCCCCGCTCTTCGATCGACAACCCCCGGCGCGCGCGCGCGGCGCGCGCGCGCGCGCGCGCGCGCGCGCGCGCGCGCGCGCGCGCGCGCGCGCGCGCGCGCGCGCGCGCGCGCGCGCGCGCGCGCGCG
>NZ_JANX01000303.1 GCF_000767795.1 Inquilinus limosus MP06
TGGACGAACTCGGCCTCGGGGAAATGCTCGCGCAGCTCGGCGACGCAGCGGTCATCGCCCGAGACCATCGCCACCGGCACGCCCAGGCTGCCGGCATAGGCGCCGTAGATCCCGGCCTCTCCCAGCGGCCTTCCGTTCAGCCGCACGGCACGGAAGGCGAAGCCGTTGGTGGTGTGGGCCAGAACGCCCTGCTCCGACGCCCGGGCGTGGTAGCCGAGGCAGAACACCGCGGCGTGGCCGGCATCGAGCCCGCAGAACATGTTGAGCGGCTTCGGCTTGCCCTGGATCACCTCCGCCGCCGGGTGCAGCAGCTCCGGCAGCAGGTTGGTCATCGGGCCGTGCGCGTCGTTGACCAGGATCTCGGTCGCGCCGCCCTCCAGCGCGCCCTCGATCGCGGCGTTGACCTCCTCGGTCATCAGCCGGCGGGCGCGTTCGTATTCGCCGTTGCCGGGCTGGCCCTGCTGCGGTGTCACCACGCCGGCCACGCCCTCGATGTCGGACGAGATATAGATCCTCATTTGCGTTCCTCCGCCTCCAGCCAATCCGCGAGCGAGGGCCGGCTGTGGCCCCGGCGGCCGACGGCGGGGCCCGCGGCGCAGAGGGCGTTCAGCACCGCCTCCTGCGTCGCTTCCGCCGCGGCCTGGAACAGCCGGTCGATGCGCGCCTCGTTGAGCGCCCGGATCGGGACCAGGTCCCGCTTCTGGTCGTGATCCACCGGATCGGCGGTGGTGAAGCCGAGCGCGATGTCGCCGCTGCCATGGCCCCAGAAGGCGCCGAGCCGGGCCAGCCCGGCGCCGCAGCGCTTGGTGACGCGCTGCAGCTGGCGATGCTCCAACGGCACGTCGGTCGCCAGGATCACGATCACCGAACCCTTTTCAGGAGCGGGCTCCGACGGCGGCGCCGGGCGGCGGCCGTCGGGCAGCACCAGGTCGCCGGCCCGGCCGAAATTCGCCAGCACCAGCACGCCGAGATGGAAATGCGTACGGTCGAACTTGACCCGGCGCGAGGCGGTGCCGATGCCGCCCTTGAAGCCGAAGCTGCTCATCCCCGTACCGGCGCCGACCGAGCCCTCGCCGACTCTGCCGACGCCGGCCGCCGCGATCGCCTCCAGCGCGTCGGCCTCGGTCACCGCCAGGGCCTGGATGTCGGACAGGAAGCCGTCATTGCACTCCAGCACCACCGGGTTGACGGTGCCGGTCTCGCGGCCGATGTCGGGGTTGGCGGCGATGGCGGCGCGGATCAGCGCCGTGGCGCAGGTGCCGACGGCGAAGGTGTTGGTCAGCAGGATCGGCGTCTCGACCGTCCCCAGCTCCGCCACCTGCATCAGCCCGGTGCTCTTGCCGAAACCGTTGATCACCTCGACCGCCGCGCGGGCCTTGGTCCGGAAGAGGTTGCCGGCATGCGGCAGGATGGCGGTGACGCCGGTCAGCACGTCGCCGGCATGCATGCTGAGATGGCCGACCAGCACGCCGGGCACATCGGTGATGGCGTTGAGCGGGCCGGTCGGCAGCGTGCCGCAGACCAGGCCGAAATCGCGGGCGAGACGGGCCGTCACCGATGCCTCCCTCTAGGTCTTCAGCTTCGGGTCCAGCGCATCGCGCAGCCCGTCGCCGAGCAGGTTGAAGGCCAGCACCGTGACGAAGATGGCGATGCCGGGGAAGAGGGTGATGTGGTCGGCGACGCCGAGATAGCTGCGGCCATCGGCCAGCATCGCCCCCCATTCCGGGCTGGGCGGCTGGGCGCCAAGGCCGATGAAGCTGAGGCTGGCGGCGGTCAGGATCGAGGTGCCGATGCGCATCGAGAAGTAGACGATCACGCTGGGCAGCGTGCCGGGCAGGATGTGCCGCAGCATCAGCAGGCGGTGGCGCACGCCGATCGCCCGCGCCGCGTCGACATAGACGGTCTGCTTGATCGCCAGCGTGCTGCCGCGCACCAGCCGGGCGAAGACCGGCACGCTGAACACGGCAACGGCGTAGATCACGTTGTCGATGCCGGGCCCCAGCACGGCGATGACGCCGATCGCCAGGATAATGCCGGGGAAGGCCAGCAGCACGTCGCAGAAGCGCATCACGAGGCCGTCGACCCAGCCGCCGTAGAAGCCGCTGACCAGGCCGAGCAGGATGCCGGCGACGCCGCCCAGAGTCACCGACAGGAAGCCGACGGCCAGCGAGATGCGGGCACCGAAGACGATGCGGCTGAAGATGTCGCGGCCATAGGCGTCGGTGCCGGCGAGATGCGCCCAGGACGGGCCTTCCAGCACCCGCTCGTAGTCGGGCGCGGCGAGGTCGTAGGGCGCGATCCAGGGCGCCAGGATCGCCATCAGCACCAGCGCCACCAGGAACAGCCCGGCGATGACGCCGACCTTCTGCCGGCGGAAGCGGCGCCAGAATTCGCGCCAGGGCGAGCGCACCTTCTCGGCGCCGGCCGACGCGACGGGGGCGGTGACGGCGCTCATCGGTAGCGGATCTCCGGATTGGCGAAGGCGTACAGCACGTCGACGGCCAGGTTGATCAGGATGAACTCGATCGAGAACAGCAGGATCTCGGCCTGGATCACCGGGTAGTCGCGGTAGGAGACGCTGTCGACCAGCAGGCGGCCGAGGCCGGGCCAGGTGAACACGGTCTCGACCACGATCGACCCGCCGAGCAGGAAGCCGAACTGCAGCCCGACCATGGTGATGACCGGGATCAGCGCGTTGCGCAGCGTGTGCTTCCACACCACCGAGCGCTCGAACACGCCCTTGGCCCGGGCGGTGCGGACATAGTCCTCGCGGAAGATCTCGATGAAGGCGGAGCGGGTGAAACGCGCCATCACCGCCGCCACCGTCAGGCCCAGCGCGATCGACGGCATGACGAAATGCTGCCAGGTGCCGTAGCCGCCGGTCGGCAGCCAGCCGAGATCGACCGAGAACACGCCGATCATCAGCAGGCCGAGCCAGAAGGGCGGGAAGGAGATGCCGGAGACGGCGAGAATCATGCCGCCATAGTCCTGCCAGCGGCCACGCTTGACCGCGGACAGCACGCCGATCAGCAGGCCGGCGATCACCGCCCAGACCATGCTGACGACGCTGAGCCAGACGGTCGGCATCAGCCGCTCGCCGATCTCCTCCGCCACCGGCCGACGGGTCTTCAGCGAAGTGCCGAAATCGCCCTGCACGATGTTGCCGAGGAAGGTCAGGAACTGCTGGTGCAGCGGCTTGTCGAGGCCGAGATCGGCCCGCACCAGCGCCACGTCGGCGGCGGTCGCGTCCGGCCCGGCCACCAGCCGCGCCGGGTCGCCGGGCAGCATGTGGACGAAGCTGAAGACCAGGACGGCGATCACCGCCATGACCGGGACGATACCGAGCAGGCGCCGGATCAGATAGTTCAGCATGGGGGCTCCGGGGACCGATCGGCCGGCGGACCGTCGATAGGTACCGCGCGCTTTCCCCAACTTGTCATGCCCGGGCTTGACCCGGGCATCCAGGGCGGCAAGTGCCGCTCTCGGTGGCCCCTGGATCGCCGGGTCAAGCCCGGCGATGACAAGATAAAATGAGGCAGCATCGACGAAATCCGCCGGCCTTTCGGTATGGACTTACTGGAACGCCGGATCCTCGACCACGAAGCCGCGGTCGGGCAGGACGAAGACGCCGGACAGGTCCTTGGCCTGGGCGCTCAGCACATGCTCGACCGCCAGGTCGATCCAGGGCGCGTCCTGCCAGACCTGCGCCTGGACCTTGGCATAGGCCTCGCCGCGCTTGCCCTCGTCGGCCGTGGCCACCGCGGCCTCCAGCGCCTGATCCACCTCCGGGTTGGAGTAGTAGGCGACGTTGAACAGCTTCGGTGGGAAGCCCTTGCCCCACAGCAGCGGCCGCAGCGCCCAGTCGGCGTCGCCGGTCGAGGACGACCAGCCGCCATAGTACATCTGCACGGTCGCCTCCTCCGGCGTCTGCACGCTCCAGATCTTCTGCGACAGCACGCCGGATTCGAGCGGCGTCACCTGCGCCTTGACCCCGACCTGGGCCAGCTGCTGCTGCAGGAACTGGGTGGCGCGGATCGAGGTGGTGCTGTTGCCGGACCACAGCACGGCCTCGAAGCCGTCGGCATAGCCGGCCTCGGCCAGCAGCGACTTCGCCTTGGCCGGGTCATACGGCCAGACGCCCTGCTTGGCGTAGAATTTCAGCGACGGCGGCATCGGCGAATCCGCCGGCTCGCAGAAGCCGCTGAGCACCACCTTGCAGAAGGCGGTGCGGTCGACCGCGTAGTTCAGCGCCTGGCGGACGCGGACATCGTCGAACGGCTTCTTGCGGGTGTTCAGCGCCACGTACCAGTTGACGATCGACGGCCGCTCGGTGACCTCGAGCGAGGCGTTCGCCTTGATCACCTTCACCATCTCCGGCGGCACCGGGGTGATGAACTGGGCCTCGCCGGCCTGCAGCATGGCCATGCGGCTGCCGTTCTCCGGCACGCTGCGGATGGTGACGCCGTCGACCTTCGGCGCGCCCTTCCAGTAGCCGTCGTAGCGCACCGCCTCGAGCGTGTCGGCCGACCAGGACTTGAAGCTGAACGGGCCGGTGCCGACCGGGTTGCGGCCGATGTCCTTGCCGTACTTCTCCAGCGCCGCCGGGCTGATGATCATGGTGCCGGGATGGGCCAGGGTGTTCACCAGGGCGCCGAACGGCTCCTTCAGCAGCACCTTTACGGTGTGGTCGTCGACCACCTCGACATGGTCCAGCATCGACAGCAGCGACTGGCGCTTCAGCTTGTTCTCGGGGTTGGCCAGGCGCTCCAGGCTGATCTTCACCGCCTGGGCGTTGAAGTCGGTGCCGTCCTGGAACTTGACGCCCTGACGCAGCTTGAAGGTGTATTGCTTGGCGTCATCGCTGACCGTGTAGCTCTCGGCCAGCAGCGGCACCAGCTTCATGTCCTGATCGAAGCCGTAGAGGCCCTGGTAGAACAGGCGCGAGGCCGACTGGGCCGAGGTCTCGTTGACGTTGGACGGGTCCAACCCCGTCAGATTCTCCTGGATGCCGATCACCAGGGTCTTGGCCATGGCCGCGCCCGGCAGCGCCAGCAGCGCCGCGGCGGCACAGCCGATCAGGGTCCGTCTCCAGTGTCTCATTGCTCTCCCCTTTGCTTTGCTTCGTGAGTGGGTTAGCTGAAATCGCCGACGCGGTGGCGGGCGACGAAATGGCCCGGCCCGACCGGCTCCAGCGGCCGCACCAGCGGCTCGTCGCCCAGGGGCCGGATCGGGCTCGGGATCTCGCCCTCGATCAGGCTGGTGTCGCGGTTGCGCCGGGTGGGGTCCGCCACCGGCACCGCCGCCATCAGCCGGCGGGTATAGGGGTGCTGTGGGCTCTCGAACACCGCCTGGCGCGGCCCGATCTCGACGATCTGGCCGAGATACATCACCGCGACGCGGTGGCTGACCCGCTCCACCACCGCCATGTCGTGCGAGATGAACAGGTAGGACAGGCCGTGCCGCGCCTGCAACTCCATCAGCAGGTTCACCACCTGGGCCTGGATCGAGACGTCGAGCGCCGCCACCGCCTCGTCGGCGATGATCAGCCGCGGCTCCGATGCCAGGGCCCGTGCGATGCAGATGCGCTGGCGCTGGCCGCCGGAGAATTCGTGCGGATAGCGGCGGGCATGCTCCGGCCGCAGTCCGACCTGGGTCAGCAGGTCGGCGACGCGCTGCTCCACCGCCCTGCCCTTGGCCAGGCCATGGGTCAGCAGCGGCTCGGCGATCGAGAAGCCGACCGTCAGCCGCGGGTTCAGCGAGGCGAAGGGATCCTGGAAGACGTACTGGATCTTCTGCCGCAGCCGCCGCCGCTCCTCCGCCTTCATCTGCGCCAGCGCCCGGCCCTCGAAGCGGATCGATCCGGCAGAGGGCTCCAGCAGCTGCATGATGGTGCGGCCGGTGGTGGACTTGCCGCAGCCGCTCTCGCCCACCAGTGCCAGGGTCTCGCCCGGCTGCAGGCCGAAGCTGACCTGCTCCACCGCATGGACCCGGGCGACCAGCTTGCCGAACACGCCGCGGCGCACGTCGAAGCGGGTCGAGAGCTGGTCGACCTCCAGGAGCGGGCTGCCGGCGCGCACCGTATCCTGCGGCGCCGGCGGCGGCTCCTTCGACCCGTCGACCCGGACCAGCGGGAAGCGGGCCGGCAAAGGCTGACCTTGCAGGCTGCCCAGCTTCGGCACCGCCGACAGCAGCGCCTTGGTGTAGGGGTGCTGCGGCGCCGTGAAGATCCGCTCGGTCGGCCCCTCCTCCACCTTGCGGCCCTGATACATGACCACGACCCGGTCGGCGACCTCGGCCACCACGCCCATGTCGTGGGTGATGAACATCACCGCCATGCCCATCTCGCCCTGCAGCCGGCGGATCAGCCGCAGGATCTGGGCCTGGATGGTGACGTCCAGCGCCGTGGTCGGCTCGTCGGCGATCAGCAGGCTGGGCCGGCAGGACAGCGCCATGGCGATCATGACGCGCTGGCGCATGCCGCCCGACAGCTGGTGCGGATGGCGGTCGAGCATCCGCTTCGCCTCCGGGATCCGCACCCGCTCCAGCATGCTCAGCGCCTCGGCCCGCGCCGCCTTGGCGTCCTTGCCCTGGTGCAGCATCACCGCCTCGGCGATCTGGTCGCCGATGGTGAAGACCGGGTTCAGCGACGTCATCGGCTCCTGGAAGATCATCGCGATCTCGTTGCCGCGCAGGGCGCGCAGCGCCTCGGCCGGGGCCTTGGCCAGGTCGCGCACCGTACCGTCGCGGCCGCGGAAGCGCACCGAGCCGCGGGCGATCCGGCCGCCGCCATAGTCGACCAGCCGGATCAGGCTGAGCGAGGTCACCGACTTGCCGGAGCCGCTTTCGCCGACCACCGCCACCGTCTCGCCCGGCGCGATGGCGAAGCTCAGATCCTCGACCGCGGTGACGGTGCCGTCATCGGTCGGGAACCGGACCGTCAGCCCGTCGACCTCGATCAGCGGTGCAGTGGTCCCAGCGCTCATGCCGGCTGCCCGACCAGTTGGTCGAACGCGTCGCGCACCCGCCGCCACACCGGGCCGGGCCGGCCGGTGCCGACCGCGGCGCCGTCCAGCCGCACGATCGGCGCCAGCTCCTTGGTGGTGCTGGTGATCCAGATCTCGTCGGCGGCGCGCAGCTCGGCCTCGGTGACATCGCGCTGCTCGACCGCGATGCCCAGCTCCTCGGCCAGCCGGATCGCCATCCGCCGGTTGATGCCGTCGAGGATGCGGTGGTCGGCGGCAGGCGTCGCCACCCGGCCGTCCCTGACCACGAAGACGTTGCTGGCGGCGCACTCGCTGACCAGGCCGTCGCGCAGCATCACCGTCTCCAGCACCCCGGCCTCGGCCGCGTTCTGGGCGGCGAGGACGGAGGGCAAGAGGGCGATCGACTTGATGTCGCAGCG
>NZ_JANX01000304.1 GCF_000767795.1 Inquilinus limosus MP06
GCCGATGCCCAGCGGCGCTGCCTGGGGTGGCGGGGGGCGGAATGAAGCCGAAGCTGCGGCAGGGCCGGATCGTCGACATCCTGCGGCAGCGCGAGCGCATCTCGGTCGAGGCGCTCGCCGACCTGCTGTCCGCGTCGCGGGAGACGATCCGTCGCGACCTGAACGAGCTGGCGGATCGCGGCGAGGTGCGAAAATTCCATGGCGGCGCGATGCTGCCCGAGCCGGCGGGGGAGGGCGATTTCTCGTCTCGCCTGTCGGAGGCGCCGGCGGAGAAGCGCGCGATCGCGCGGGCCGCCGCCGCCCTGTTTCACCCCGGCGAGTCGCTGCTGGTCGATGCCGGGACGACGACCCTGGTCTTCGCCGAGGAGCTGGCGCGGCGCAGCGGCCTGACGGTCGTCACCAATTGCCTGCGGATCGCCCAGGTCATCGGGCAGGGGCCGGGCGACAACCGGGTCTTCGTCATCGGCGGCGAGTACCAGCCGGATGTCGGCGAGACGGTCGGGGCGCTGGCGGCGGCGCAGATCGCCGGCTTCAACGCCACCCATGCGGTCCTGACCATCGGCGGCCTCGTCGCCGCCGGCGCCTACGACTTCCAGATCGAGGAGGCCGGGATCGCACGGGCGATGGTGGCGCAGGCACAGCACGTCACCGTGATCGCCGACGGCTCCAAGTTCAACCGCCGTGCCCTGTTCCAGGTGTGCCGGCTGGAGGAGATCGACCGCATCGTCGTCGACCGCCCGCCGGACCAGGTCCTGACCGATGCCCTGGCCGATGCGGGCGTCGAGGTGATCGTGGCCTAGCCAGCGGCCGTTCCTCCATCGTGTGATCCGACGAGCCGGCGGGCCTCACGCCTACGGGCGACGACCGCCAGTTACCCAACGGCATGGTTCTGTTGTCGACAGGGTAGATTTATATTCTCTGCAAGATTGTAGACAATTTCGTTGACACCGATTTCGACCCTTCGCTATGGATGTCTGAAAATCAGACAGGGATGGCAGGGGAGAGGCTTGATGCGCTGGGGTCGCGGGCTTTTCGCAGGCATGGTTTCGCTGGGGATCCTGGCCGGCGCGGCGCAGGCCGAGACGCTGCGTTGGGCCGGGCAGCGGGACATCTTCTCGCTCGATCCCTATTCCTACGGGTCGACGTCCAACCTCGCCTTCCTGAACCACATCTATGAAGGCCTGGTGCGCTACACGCCCGAATTCGAGGTGGTGCCGGCGCTGGCCACGGAATGGCACCTGATCGACGGCAAGGTGTGGCGGTTCACGCTGCGCCGGGGCGTCAAGTTCCATAACGGCGCGGACTTCACGGCGGACGACGTCATCGCGTCGATGAAGCGGGTCAGCGATCCGGCATCGCCGCTGCGCGGCAACATCCCGCTCTATGCCGGCGCGACCAAGGTCGACGACTACACGGTCGATATCGCGGTGTCGTCATCGTCGCCGTTGTTCCTGAACGACATGACGAACATCTTCATGTTCGACGCGCAGTGGCTGGCCGACAACGACAGCGAGAAGCCGACCGATGTCGGCGCTAAGGTCGAGGGCTACGCCACCTACCACACCAACGGCACCGGCCCGTTCAAGCTGGAGAGCCGGGTGCCGGACAGCAAAACGGTGCTGGTTGTCAACGACCAGTGGTGGGACGAGAAGAAGCACAATCTGGACCGGATCGAGTTCACGCCGATCGGCTCCGCCGCCACGCGCGTCGCCGCGCTGCTGTCGGGCGAGGTCGACCTGGTCGACGCCGCGCCGATCCAGGACCTGCCGCGGCTGGAGGCCGCCCCCGGCATCAAGGTCGACAAGCGCTCGGACCTGCGGACGATCTCGATCGCCTTCAATCGCCGGGACACGCTGGCCGACGGCCGGGCCAACCCGTTTAACGACATCCGGGTGCGGCAGGCCTTCGACCATGCGATCGACCGCAACCTGATCAACAAGAAGGTGATGCGCGGCTTGGCCCATCCCGCCGGGACGCTGGTGGCGCCGGAGATCCCGGGCTACAGCGCCGCGCTGGACGAGCCGGCCATATACGACCCGGAGCTGTCGCGCAAGCTGCTGGAGGAGGCGGGGCAGACCGGCCTGGCATTCACCTATCTCTGCATGAACGACGAGAGCGTGAATGAGGAGGATGTCTGCGCCGGCATCGTCAACATGCTCAGCCGGGCGGGCTTCAAGCCCAGCCTCGACATCGGGCCGCGGGCCGCGCAGGCGCCGAAGCGCTCCAGCGGGCGGCCGGATGTCTACATGATCGGCTGGGCCAACGAGCCCACCCTCGACGCCTATTCGCTGCTGGTGCAGGTGCTGTCGACCCGACAGGGCGCGGCCGGCGTCGCCAATTACGGTGGCTGGTCCTATCCTGAGCTCGACCGGATGGTCGGCCAGGCCGCGAACGAGCCCGACCGGGCCAGGCGCCTGGAGATCGAGACCGCGGCGCTGAAACTGGCCAAGAACGAGCTGATCATGGTGCCGCTGCATCAGCAGCCGATGGCCTGGGCGATGTCCGACCGGGTCAAGGACGTCGTGATCCGAGCCGACAACAAGCCGCGCCACTGGCTGACCCGGATCGGCGGCTGATCCCGTGGCCTTTCCACGATCCGAAAAGATCCCCGCCAGGGGACGGGATCCTCAAACAGGGAGACGAACGGCATGTTCAGAACACTGGCCCTCGCCGGGCTGATCGCAGCGGGCCTGGCCGCCGCAGCCCAGGCCGAGACGCTGAAATGGGGCGCCTCGCGCGACATCTACTCGCTGGACCCGTATTCCTACGGCGACAGCTACACCCTGTCCTTCCTCAACCACGTCTATGAGGGCCTCGTCCGCTACGACGCCCAGCTGAAGATCGAGCCGGCCCTGGCGACGTCGTGGGAGGCGGTGTCGGACACGGCATGGCGGTTCCATCTGCGCCGGGGCGTGAAGTTCCACAACGGCGCGGATTTCACGGCTGACGACGTGCTGGCCTCGCTGACCCGGGTCAGCGATCCGGTGTCGCCGCTGCGCGGCAACCTGCCGGCCTACAAGGGCGCCAGGAAGGTCGACGATTACACCGTCGATATCGAACTGGTCGGGCCGTATCCGCTGCTGCTGAACGACCTGACCAACATCCACATCTTCGACGCGGGCTGGCTGGCCGAGAACAACTCGCTGAAGCCGACTGATGTCGGCGCCAAGATCGAGGGCTACGCTACCTATCACACCAACGGCACCGGCCCCTACATGCTGGAGAGCCGGGTGCCGGACAGCAAGACCGTGCTGGTCCGCAACCCGGCCTGGTGGGACAAGCCGCAGGGCAATGTCGACCGCATCGAGTTCACGCCGATCACCTCGGCGGCCACGCGCGTCGCCGCCCTGCTGTCGGGCGAGATCAACTTCACCGAGAACGCGCCGGCCCAGGACCTGCCGCGCCTCGCGGCGCAGCCCGGGCTGAAGGTGATGGAGCGCACCGACCTCCGCACCGTGATGATCGGCTTCAACCGCAAGCCGAAGCTGGCCAATGGCGACGACAACCGGTTCAACGACCTGCGCGTGCGCCAGGCCTTCGCCTATGCTTTGGACAAGGACCTGATCCAGAAGCGGATCATGCGCGGCAAGTCGCGGACCGCGGGCGCGATCATCGCGCCGGAGATCCCGGGCTACACCGAGGCGCTGGACGCCGTCATCCCCTATGACCCGGCCAAGGCGAAGGCGCTGCTGGCCGAGGCGGGCGCCACCGACCTGCCGTTCACCCTGGTGTGCACCACCGATGCCTATGTGAACGAGGAGGAGCTGTGCCAGGGCATCGTCAACATGCTCAGCCGCGCGGGCTTCAAGCCGCAGCTGGACATCGCGCCGACAGCGGCCCAGGCGCCGAAGCGCACCGGCGGGCTGGCGGATGTCTACCTGATCGGCTGGGCCAATGAGCCGATGCTCGACAGCTATTCCATCCTGCTGCAGATGATCGAGACCAAGACCGACAAGGCCGGTGTCTTCAACTGGGGCGGCTGGAGCTATCCCGAGATCGACACCCTGATCGTGCAGGCCTCGACCGAGATGGACCGCGGCAAGCGCTTGGCGCTGCAGACCAGGGCGCTGGAGATGGCGAAAACCGAGATCGTCATGCTGCCGCTGCACCAGCAGCCGATGGCCTGGGTGATGAGCGACGAGATCGCGAGCGTCGCGCAGCTGGCCGACAATAAGCCGCGCCACTGGCTGACCCGGTTCGCCGACTAGGTTCACGGGCCGGCGCGGGTGACCCGCGCCGGCCACGATCGCGAGGCCCAACATGCTGGTCTTCATCCTCAGCCGCGTCGCCAACGCCGTCATGGTCATGCTCGCCGTGGCCATGCTGGCCTTCCTGATCTTCCGTCTGGCCGGGGACCCGGTCGAACTGATGGCGAATGAGCAGATGACCCAGGCCGACCGGGACGATCTGCGCGAGCGGCTGGGCCTGAACGACGGCATCGTCACCCAGTTCGGCCGCTTCGTCGCCCACGCAGCACAGGGCGATTTCGGCATCTCCTACCGCAACGGGCAGGACGTGCTGGGCCTGATCGCCGACCGCTTCCCGGCGACGCTAGAGCTGGTGCTGGTCGCCACCGTGATCTCGCTGGTGGCCGGCATTCCGCTCGGGGTGCTGACCGCGATCCGGCGCGGCCGATGGTATTCGGAATCGCTTCAGTTCGTGTCGATCGTCGGCGTCTCGCTGCCCAGCTTCGTCGTCGGCATCCTGCTGATCCTGGTGTTCTCGGTCAGCCTCGGCTGGCTGCCGGCCTTCGGGCGGGGCGAGGTGGTGACCATCGGCTGGTGGTCCACCGGCCTGCTGACTCCCTCGGGTCGCGCCGCGCTCCTGCTGCCGGCCGTCGCGCTGTCGCTGTACCAGATCACCTTGATCATGCGCCTGGTCCGGGCCGAGATGCTGGAGGTGCTGCGCTCCGACTACGTCAAGTTCGCGCGGGCCCGCGGCGTCCCGCGCTGGCGCATCCATTTCCGCCACGCGCTGCGCAACTGCCTGATGCCGGTGGTGACCATGACCGCAATGAACATCGGGTCGCTGATCGCCTTCGCCCTGATCACCGAGACGGTGTTCCAATGGCCTGGCATGGGCATGCTGTTCATCCAGGCCGTGACCTTCATCGATATCCCGGTGATGGCGGCCTATCTCTGCATCATCTCCTTCATCTTCGTCGCGCTGAACACGCTGGTCGACATCGCCTATGCGGTGATCGACCCGCGCCTGCGCGACGCGCGCTGACCGCGGGGAGGCCGGACCGATGACAGCCGATGTGACCAAGCCCGAGCCGGCGGCGGCCCCGGTGCCGCGCGGCTTCGGGCGGCGCCTGCGCGACAGCGACATCTGGTGGTCCTTCACGGCCAGCCCGACGGCGATGGCCGCGGCGCTGATCCTCGGCGTGCTGGTGCTGACCGCGCTGCTGGCCCCGCTCTTCGCGGTGCAGAACCCGTATGACGCCGCCCAGCTCGACATGTGGAAGGCCGAGCTACCGCCGGTCTGGCAGGAGGGCGGCGAATGGCCCTATCTGCTGGGCACCGATACGCAGGGCCGGGACATGCTGTCGGCGATCCTCTACGGCACCCGCATCTCGATCATCATCGGCGTGGCGTCGGTGGCGCTCTCGCTGGTGATCGGGATGAGCGCGGGGCTGGTCTCCGGCTTCTTCGGCGGCATCGCCGACAACGTCCTGATGCGCCTCGGCGACATCACCCTGTCGATCCCGACGATCCTGATCGCGATCCTGGTCTCGACCGTGGTCCGCCAGATGCTGCCGGCCGACCTGCGCGAGATCGGCGCGTCGGCCGTGCTGATCCTGGCCATCGCCCTGTCGGCCTGGGTGCAGTACGCCCGGACCGTGCGGGCCCAGACCATCGTCGAGCGCGGCAAGGAATACGTGCAGGCGGCGCGGCTGCTGAAGGTGCCCGCCCGCCGGATCATGGCGCGCCACATCCTGCCGAACACGCTGACCCCGATCCTGGTCGCGGCGACGCTGAACTTCGGCATGGCGATCCTGACCGAGGCGACCCTGTCCTTCCTCGGCATCGGCATGCCGCCGGGCCAGCCGTCGCTGGGCACGCTGATCCGCATCGGCAACCAGTATCTGTTCTCGGGCTCATGGTGGATCGTGCTGTTCCCGGTGATCCAGCTGTGCCTGCTCGTCGTCACGGTCAACCTGCTGGGGGACTGGCTGCGCGACGTGCTCAATCCGAAACTGAGGTAGGACCGATGAACGACCTGCTGCTGCGCAACATCCGCCCCTACGCGGCCGAAGCCTGCGACCTGCTGGTCCGCGATGGCCGCATCGCCGGCATCGGGCGGTTCGAGCCGGAGCCGGGGATGCCGGTGGAGGAGGGCGGCGGCGCGATCGCCATCCCGGGGCTGATCGACGCCCACACCCATCTCGACAAGACCACCTGGGGCATGCCCTGGCATGTCAACAACCGCCGGGCCGTGCTGCGCGAGCGGATCGATTTCGAGCGCGAGAACCGCACCGCCATCGGCATCGACCCGCACCGCCAGTCGATGCGCCACGCCATCGGCCTGGCGGCGCATGGCGCCACGCATATCCGCAGCCATGTCGACATCGACCCGACCCACGGCCTGGCGCTGGTCGACGGCGTGATGGAGACGCGCGAGAGACTGGCCGGCATCATCGACATCGAGATCGTCGCCTTCCCGCAGTCCGGCGTGATGGTGATGCCGGGCACGGTCGAGCTGCTGGACGCCGCGCTGGCCCAGGGCTGCGAGGTGCTGGGCGGCATCGACCCCTGCGGCATCGACCGCGACCCCAAGGGCCAGCTGGACGCCCTGTTCGCGCTGGCGGTGAAGCACCGCAAGCCGATCGACATCCATCTGCACGAGGCCGGCGACCTCGGCGCCTTCACCATGGAGCTGATCTTCGAGCGCATCCGCGCCAACGGCATGCAGGGCCAGGTGGCGATCAGCCACGCCTTCGCGCTGGGCATGAACGACCATCTCCGCGTCGGCCAGCTGATCGAGCGGATCGCCGAGCTCGACATCGCCATCCTCACCACCGGTGCGCCGTCGGCCACGGTGCCGTCGATCATGCGGCTGAAGCAGGCGGGGGTGCGGGTCGGCGCCGGCTGCGACGGCATCCGCGACACCTGGGGCCCCTGGGGCCAGCCCGACATGCTGGACCGCGCCAGGGTCGTCGGCATGAAGAACGGGCTGCGCCAGGACCATGAGCTGGAGCATGTGCTGCACATCGTGTCGCAGGGCGGCGCGGATGTCATGCGGCTCGAAGGCTACGGCCTGCGCCGGGGCGACCGGGCGGACCTGACGCTGCTGGCCGGCGAGACCCTGGCCCATGCCGTGGTCGACGTCGCGCCGCGGCCGCTGGTGGTCAAAGGCGGCCGGGTCACCGCCCGCCAGGGCCGGGCCGTGGTGGACAT
>NZ_JANX01000305.1 GCF_000767795.1 Inquilinus limosus MP06
GTCATGTACTTCCCGACCGAGGATGGCGGCTCGGAGCTGCAGCGATTCCGGGCGGGCGAGCTCGACATCACCTTCGACCTGCCGAGCGAGCAGATCCCCAGCCTGAAGAAGGATATCCCCGAGCAGCTGCACGTCGTCCCGTTCCTGGCGACCTATTTCTACGCCTTCAACACCGCCTCGGCGACGGCAGCACGCCGCCGCCCCGGCGCGAGGACTGGTCGCGGCCCGGCCGGCTGGAGGAGATGCTGCCGCATGCCCGCCGCTTCGCGCTGCCGGAGGCCGACATCGTCGAGATCGTCACTGCGACGCCGGAGTTCTGGGAGTACCCGATGTGCGACCGCGATCCGCTGCCGCGGTGGCGGCATGGCCGGGTGACGCTGCTGGGCGACGCGGCGCATCCGATGTACCCGGTGGGATCGAACGGCGCGTCCCAGGCGATCCTCGATGCCCGCGCGCTGGCCGACGCCCTGGCGGACACGTCGGATGCCGTCGCCGCACTCGAGCGCTACGAGGCGGACCGCCGGCCGAAGACGGCGGAGATCGTGCGGCTGAACCGCAGCGGCGGGCCGGAGGGCGTGATCGACGTGATCGAGCAGCTGGCGCCGGACGGCTTCGAGGACATCGACGCCGTCCTGCCGCATGCGGATCGCCAGGCGATCGTCCGCGGCTACGCGACGGTCGCGGGCTTCACCCCGGCCCAGCTGCGCCGTTGACTAGGCGGGGGGAGGCAGGAAGTCGACGTCGTGCTTGGCCGCCAGCGCCACCACCGCCTCGGGCGTCTGTTCCGGCAGGTCGTGCAGTCCCTGGAACAGCTCAACCAGCCGGCCGGTCGGCGCCACCCAGAACAGCGACTTCGCGATCGCGCCGCTATTGTTGAAGATGCCGTGCGGGATGCCCTTCGGCAGGCGCACCAGGTCGCCGACCGTGGCCGAGGCGTTGGCACCATCGAGCATGAAGTCGAGCCTGCCCTCGAGGATGTAGAGGAACTCGTCCTGCAGCGGGTGGATGTGCGGCGGCACGAAGGTGCCGATGCCGAAGGTGGCGTGCCAGGCGAAGCTGTCCGCCGAGATCTGCTTCGGTACATAGGTCTGGCCCAGGATCGACCAGGAGATGCCGTCGATCCCCTCCGCGGCCCCGGTGATGCCGGCCGTCATCGCCTTCATGTCGCGTCTCCCTGCTGCTGTTGCGATTGCCGGAAGAGTACGGCGTCCGCGACGAAAAGGCAGGCAGCAAAAAGGCCCGCCGAAGCGGGCCTCGATCAGCGTCGGGTGATGTCGTCAGACCGGGATCAGGGCCGCGGCGGCGCGCCGGCCTTCCGAGATCAGGACGTTGTAGGTGCGGCAGGCGGCGCCGGTGTCCATGGCGTCCATGCCGATGCCGGCCTCCCGGATCTGCCGCCGCAGCGCCGAGGGCAGCAGCACCATGCGGGGGCCGCAGCCGATCAGCAGCACCTCGACCGGCGGGTCGATCCGCCGCACCGGGTCGAGATGGGCGAGGGCCAGATCCTCGATCCGGTCCAGCGACCAGGGCGCTTCGCCCTCCGGCCAGATCAGCATCGGCCCTTCGTACAGGGTGCCGGCGACCCGGAAGCCGCCGGACGGATAGCCATCGATCATCCGCCGGCCGGGCGGGATGACGGAGTTGATCTCCATGGCCGATCCCGCCCCCGTTCAGCTCACTTCCGCGACAGGAAGCGGCCCAGCCCCTTCGGCTTGTCCGCCTCGGCCGGCGCATTGGCCGCGGCCGGGGGCACAGCCTCCTCGTCCTTGTCGCCGTTGCCCGACCCGCCGCCCTTGGCCGGCTCGGTGCGGGCCAGGACCGTGGTCACGGTGCTGCGGAGCACCTTGACCCGGACATTCTCGGCGATCTCCACCGTCAGCTCGTCATCGGCCACCTTCTGCACGGTGCCGATGATGCCGCCGCCGGTGACGACGCGGTCGCCGCGGCGCAGCGCGCCCAGCATGTCGCGATGCTCCTTCGCCCGCTTCTGCTGCGGCCGGATGAGCAGGAAGTAGAACACGACGAAAATGAGGATCAGCGGCGCGAATTGCACGAGCAGGCCGGCACCACCGGCCGCGCCGGCATCAGCCGTCTGGGCGTAAGCCTCGGAAATCAGCATCTTTCGCTCCACCTTTGCAGTCGCGCGCGACTATAGCGGCAGGCGCTACCGTTGCAACGGAATCCGGTCCGCCCGCGGCTGCGACAAGGGAGCCCTGCGGCGGTTGATCTCGACAGCCCTGCGGCACGATCATTAGCGTCGGCGGGCCGAAAACGAAGGAGACCGTCCGGTGGCCGACCTGGACCCGACACATCTGCAGCTGCTGACCCGCATCGCCGATGCGCTGGAGCGGCTGGCCCCGCCGCCGCCGGCGCCGACCGATCTGGCCAGCGCCGACGCCTTCACCTGGGATGCCGAGCACGGCCGGCTGCTGCCGGTCGCCGCGGTCAGCCGGGTCGATCTGGACCTGCTGCAGGGCATCCAGCTGCAGCGCGACCTGCTGCTGGAGAACACCCGCCGCTTCGCCCAGGGCCTGCCGGCCAACAACGCCCTGCTGTGGGGCTCGCGCGGCATGGGCAAGAGCTCGCTGGTCAAGTCGGTGCATGCGGCGGTGAACGGCGAGGCCGACGGCATCCTGGCCCTGGTCGAGATCCATCGCGAGGACATCTCCTCCCTGCCCCGGCTGCTGCACCTGCTGCGCGCCTCGGACCGCCGCTTCATCCTGTTCTGCGACGACCTGTCCTTCGACGGCCAGGACGCCAGCTACAAGTCCCTGAAGGCAATCCTGGAGGGCGGCATCGAGGGCCGGCCGGAGAACGTCGTGTTCTACGCCACCTCGAACCGCCGCCATATCCTGGCCCGCGAGATGATCGAGAACGAGCGGTCGACCGCGATCATCGCCGGCGAGGCGGTGGAGGAGAAGGTCTCGCTGTCCGACCGCTTCGGCCTGTGGCTCGGCTTCCACGGCTGCAACCAGGACACCTATCTGGAGATGATCGAGGGCTACGCCAAGGCCTTCGGCCTGGAGATCGATCCCGTGGCGCTGCGGGCCGAGGCGCTGGAGTGGACCATCACCCGCGGCTCCCGCTCCGGCCGCGTCGCCTGGCAATACATCCAGGATCTGGCCGGCCGCCTGGGCAAGCGGCTGGAGGCTCCGAAGTAGGAAGACGGGGCGGCCTGCGCCGCCCCTCTCTCCTCACGGCAGGAACAGCCCGACGCCCGGCGCCAGCGGCAGGCCGAGCTCGATCCACAGCACCAGGAAGGCGGTCCAGGCGACCAGGAAGCCGATCGAGATCGGCAGCGTCATCGCCGCCAGCGTGCCGATGCCGGCGTCCTTCTGATAGCGCTGCAGGAAGGCGAGGCAGACGGCGAAATACGGGCTCATCGGCGAGATCACGTTGGTGACCGAATCCGAGATGCGGAAGGCGGCCTGGACCAGCGCCGGCTCCAGCCCCACCAGCATCATCATCGGCACGAACACCGGCGCCATCAGCGACCATTGCGCCGAGCCGGAGGTGATGAAGACGCTCATCACCATCGCCAGCAGCACGAAGGCCAGCACCAGCGGCGTGCCGCCCAGCCCGCCGGTGTCGAGCAGGTGCGAGCCGTGGATCGCGATCCATTCGCCCAGATTGGTCCAGCGGAACCAGGCCAGGAACTGCGAGATGGCGAAGAACAGCACCAGGGTCGGCGCCAGCTCCTTCACCGCTTCGGCCATGTAGCCGGCGACGTCGCGGGCGCTCTTCACCTTGCCGACCGCGGAGCCATAGACCCAGCCGAGCGTCAGGAAGAACACCGCCAGGATGGCGACGATGGCGTCGAGGAAGGGCGACGGCACCAGCCCGCCCTGCTCGTTGCGCAGCGGCGATCCGGCCGGCAGCACCGCGGCCAGCACCACCACGAGGAAGGCCAGCGCCACCCAGCCGACACGCTTGAGCGCCCGGCTCTCGACCTGGCCGATCGGCTCCAGCTTCAGCACCACGTCGCCGGTGTATTTGCCGGCCAGCGGCTCGACGATCCGCTCGATCACCAGCGTGCCGACCAGCGACAGCAGCACCGCCGAGCAGGCGATGAAGTAGTAATTGTCGAGCGGCGAGACATAGGCCTTCGGGTCGATCGCATGCGCGGCGCCGGTGGTGATGCCGGACAGGATGATGTCGACCGGGGTGATGAACAGGCTGGCGTCGTAGCCGGCGCCGACCGCGACATAGCCGGTGACGGCGCCGACCAGCGGGTTGCGCCCGACCGCCTGGAAGATCATCGCCGAGAGCGGGATCAGCACGATGTAGGCGGCGTCGGACGCCATGTGGCTGCACATGCCGACCAGGAAGATGACGAAGGTGGTCAGGACCCGCGGCGCCTTGATCACGCTGACCTGCATCAGGCTGGCGATCATCCCGACCTTATCGGCCACGCCGATCGCCAGCATGATCACCAGGATGACGCCGAGCGGCGGAAAGTTGACGTAGTTCTTGGCGATCGAGGTCAGGGCGAAGACCAACCCGTCGCCGGAGATCAGGCTCTGGACCGCGATCTCCTTGCCGGTCTTCGGGTTGATGCCGGAGGCGCCGCCCATCGCCATCAGCCAGGACAGCACGGCGACGACGGCGCAGAGGATCAGGAACAGGAGGAACGGGTGCGGCAGGCGGTTGCCGGCGCGCTCGATCAGGGCCAGGAAGCGCTGCATCCAGGAGCGGTCTTCGGCGTGGGAGTCGGCGGTCATGGTCAGCGGCCCCCCAGGCGGCGTTCGGCAATGGCCAGGAACATCCCGGCGGCGACCGGCAGGATCTCGTCGCGGTAGTCGTAGCGGGGATGGTGCAGATAGGCGCTGTCCTCGCCATTGCCGACGAAGAAGAAGCAGCCCGGCACCTGCTCCAGATAGAAGGCGAAGTCCTCCGCCCCCATGGTCGGCAGCGCGTCCATCCGGCCGGAGCGGTCGGGGCCGACTGTGTCCAGGGCAGTGGCCAGAACGAAGTCGGTCTCGCCGGCATCGTTGACCACCGAGGGGATGCGCATGCTCTGCGCGATCGCCGCGGTGGCGCCATGCGCCTCGCAGGTCTGGGCGATCACCCAGCGCAGCTCCTGGTCGATCCGCTCATACGCGGCCGGCGAGCCGTCGCGGGTGTTGATCGCCAGCGTCGCCGCCATCGGGATGATGTTGTGGCTGTTGCCGCCATGGAACTGGGTGACGGTGACGACGCCGGACTCCAGCGGCGACAGACGGCGCGACACCACGCTCTGCAGCGCCTGCACCACGGCGGTGCCGACGAAGATCGGGTCGATCGCCAGGTCCGGGCGCGAGGCATGGCCGCCCTTGCCGGTGATGGTGACCTCGTAGAGCGAGCTGCCGCCCATGGTCGGGCCGGTCTTGGCGAAGACCCGGCCGAGCGGATAGGCGGGCCGGTTGTGATAACTGTAGATGGCGGCGACGCCGTCCAGCACCCCGGCCTCGATCATCCGGGCGGCGCCCAGACCGCCCTCCTCCGCCGGCTGGAACAGGAGCTTGATCCGGCCCGACAGGTGGTCGGCCATGCCGGCGAGGCCGCCGGCGGCCAGCAGCAGCGAGGCGGTGTGCCCGTCATGGCCGCAGGCATGCATCTTGCCGGGGACGGTCGAAGCGTAAGGCAGGCCGGTGTCCTCGAGGATCGGCAGCGCGTCCATGTCGGCGCGGAAGGCGATGGTCGGCCCCGGCCGGCCGGTGTCGAGCAGCCCGACCACGCCGGTCTCGGCCACCCCGGTCTCGACCGCGTAGCCGAGGCCGCGCAGCCGCGACGCCACCAGGTCGGCGGTGCCGCGCTCCTCGTACTTCAGCTCGGGGTTCGCATGCAGATGCCGGCGGGTCGCTACTGCTTCCGCGATCGCCTCGGGCGAGAAGCTGTCCATTGCCATCCCTGTCCAGGTTGTCGTTCATCCTCCCTGGTAGGAACGCGACCCGCATGCCACAAGCACCATAATTCGCACAACGCGTTGCCGCTTCGGCAACGGAGGAAAGGACCGGCATGCACAGCACCGCGCTTCGGTACTTCCTGGAGGTCGCCCGCTCCGGTTCGATCGCGGATGCGTCGAAGCGGCTGAACGTCGCCGCCTCCGCCATCAGCCGCCAGATCGCCAAGCTGGAGCGCGAGCTGGGGGCCGAGCTGTTCGAGCGCCGGCCGCGCGGCATGGTGCCGAGCGCCGCCGGCGAGATCCTGGCCAGCCATGCCCGCCGGTCGATGCTGGACGGCGAGCGCGCGGCGGCCGAGATCCGCGAACTGCAAGGCCCCCATCGCGGCCATGTCCGTCTGGCCAGCTTCGAGGGCTTCGGCCTGGACGTCCTGACGCCGGTGGTGGCGGCGTTCCGGCGCGAGCATCCGGGCGTGAGCTTCCATCTGTGGATCGGCACCTCGGTCGAGATCGCCGAGCGGGTGCGGGACGGCGAGACCGACATCGGCGTCACCTTCAACCTGGCGCCGCCGCGCGGCACGGCGGTGGAGCGGATGATCCGCCGGCCGATGCACGCGCTGATGCCGGCGCATCACCCGCTGGCCGGGCGGGAGAGCCTGACCCTGGCCGACACCCGGCCCTACCCCGTCGCCCTGCCCGACCCGGACCGCACCCAGCGCCAGCTGATCGACGCCGCCTGCAACCTGCAGGGGCTGGCGCTGGAGCCGGTGCTGTCCACCAACTCGATGGCCGCGCTGCGCCGCTTCAGCGACATCGAGGGCTGCATCCACTTCACCAGCGCCATCCGCGACCTCGGGCGGGTGGCGCTGGGCGGCTTCGTCGCCGTGCCGGTCGCCGATGAGAGCATGACCGACAGCACGCTGCACATCCTGACCATGGCCGGCCGCACTCTGCCGGCCGCGGTCCGGGCTTTCCTGCACGCCCTCCTGGCCGAACTGGCGCCGGTGGAGCGGCCCTAGGTCAAGCCCGGCAATGACAGGAAACGGAATCCCTTATCCGTCAACCCTCACTGCAGGTACTGCTTCGGGTCGACCGGCTGGCTGTTCTTGCGCACCTCGAAATGCAGCTGCGGCTGGTCGACGGCGCCGGTCTGGCCGACCGTGCCGATGGTCTGGCCGGCGCCGACCTGGTCGCCCTTCTTCACCGACAGCGACGCGGCATGGGCATAGGCGGTGACCAGCCCGTCGCCATGCTGGATCAGCACCAGGTTGCCGTAGCCGCGCAGCTCGTTGCCGGCATAGGCGACGACGCCGGGGCCGGCCGCCTTGATCGGCGTGCCCGCCGGGGCGGCGATGTTGATGCCCTGGTTCGGCTTGCCGGCCAGCGGCGCGTTGAAGCCGGCGATCACCGAGCCGGTGACCGGCCAGGCGAAGCGGCCGCCGCCCCGGGCCGGGGCCGTGGGTGGCGGCCGGCGGCGGCACGGTGGCGCTGGCCACCGGTGGCACGGCC
>NZ_JANX01000306.1 GCF_000767795.1 Inquilinus limosus MP06
AGCCGCCGATGCCGGCAAGCCGGTGAAGCAGGCCAAGGCCGACATCACCGCCTGCGCCCGCTATTTCGAGTTCTATGGCGGCGCCTGCGACAAGCACCACGGCACCACCCTGCCCTATCTCGACGGCTACACCGTTCTGACGGTGAAGGAGCCCTACGGCGTCACCGGTCACGTCATCCCGTGGAACTACCCGGCGCAGATCTTCGGCCGCACCATCGGCGGCGCCCTGGCCGCCGGCAATGCCTGCGTGCTGAAGCCGGCGGAGGATGCCTGCCTGACGCCGCTGCGCATCGCCCAGCTGGCGCTGGAGGCCGGGCTGCCGCCGGGGGCGCTGAACGTCGTCACCGGCCTGGGGGCCGAGGCCGGCGCGGCGCTGGCGTCGCATCCCGGCATCGACCACATCAGCTTCACCGGGTCGCCCGGCACCGGCGCCGCGATCCAGGCCGCGGCGGCGCAGTTCAACCGGCCGGTGACGATGGAGCTGGGCGGCAAGTCGCCGCAGCTGGTGTTCGACGATGCCGATGCCGAGGCCGCCCTGCCCTTCGTCACCGCCGCGATCGTGCAGAATGCCGGCCAGACCTGCTCGGCCGGCAGCCGCCTGCTGCTGCAGGACGGCATCGCCGACGACTTCCTGTCGGCCCTGGGCGACCGTTTCCGCGCGCTGGAGACCGGCCCCTGGGACCGCGACCCGGATTGCGGCCCGCTGATCAGCGCCCGGCAGCAGGAGCGGGTGCGCGCCCATCTCGAGCGCGCCCGGGCTGACGGGCTGCCGGTGCTGGCCGAGGGCCGGCTGTCCCCGAACGCCCCGGCCGGCGGCTTCTACCAGGTGCCGACCCTGGTCGGCGACGTGCCGGCGGACCATCCCCTGGCGCAGGAGGAGGTGTTCGGCCCGGTGCTGGCGGTGCTGCGCTTCCGCGATGAGGAGGAGGCGATCCGCCTGGCCAACGGCACCGAGTTCGGGCTTGTGGCCGGGATCTGGACGCGCGACGGCGCCCGGCAGCTGCGCTGCGCCCGCCGGGTCCGCTCCGGCCAGGTCTTCATCAACAATTACGGCGCCGGCGGCGGGGTCGAGCTGCCCTTCGGCGGCATGAAGCGCTCCGGCTTCGGCCGCGAGAAGGCGATGGAAGGGCTGGACCATTTCAGCGTGACCAAGGCCATCGCGATCAAGCACGGGTAACCGGCTCGTCGGCCTCTCCTTTTGTGTCATGCCCGGGCTTGACCCGGGCATCCAGAGAGCGTCGGCACCCTCTGGATTGCCGGGTCAAGCCCGGCAATGACAGGGAGGGGACTGGTTATGAAGCAAGATCCGCGCCCGGCTCATACCTCCTTCGCGGACATTCGCCTGCTGCCCCGGCCGCCCTGCCCCTATAGTCCGGCCATTCGACGTCCGGGACTTCACCGGAAGAGACGGCGGGCCGGGCACCAGGCTGTTGAGCGGCGCCCCTCCCGCAACGCGACCACCACACGACCAGGACAGAGGGACAGGGCATGCGGCTCGAAGGCAAGGTGGCCATCGTCACCGGCGCGGCGTCAGGCTTCGGCAAGGGCATCGCCGAGCGCTTCGTTCGGGAAGGCGCCAGCGTGCTGATCGCCGATCTGTCGGCCGAGGCGGGCGAGGCCGTGGCCGCGGCGCTGAACGAGGTGCGGCCGGATGCCGCCCGCTTCGTCCGCACCGACGTGTCGCGCGACGCCGACACCGCGGTCGCCATCGCCACCGCGGTCGAGGCCTTCGGCGGACTGGACATCGTCGTCAACAACGCCGGCTACACCCATCGCAACAAGCCGATGGCCGAGGTCAC
The DNA here is from genome assembly GCF_000767795.1 of Inquilinus limosus MP06. Classification (GTDB taxonomy): domain Bacteria; phylum Pseudomonadota; class Alphaproteobacteria; order DSM-16000; family Inquilinaceae; genus Inquilinus; species Inquilinus limosus_E. Next base: position 1,800 of record NZ_JANX01000306.1, read on the forward strand.
CGAGGACGAGTTCGACCGCATCTTCGCGGTCAATGTGAAGGCGATCTTCCTGGCCGTGCGCCACGCCGCGCCGCATCTCCAGGCCAAGGGCGGCTCGATCCTCAACATCGCCTCGACCGCCGGCATCCGGCCGCGGCCGGGCCTGACCTGGTACAACGCGTCGAAGGGCGCGGTGATCACCGCCACCAAGTCGATGGCGGTGGAGCTGGCGCCGAAGATCCGGGTCAACTGCCTGTGCCCGGTTCTGGGCCAGACCGGCCTGACCTCGACCTTCCTCGGCGACGACACGCCGGAGCGGCGGGCCCAGTTCCTGGCGACCATCCCGCTGGGCCGGATGAGCACGCCCGAAGACATCGCCAACGCCGCGCTGTACCTGTCCTCGGACGAGGCCTCGATGGTCACCGGCGTGGCGCTGGAGGTCGATGGCGGCCGCTGCATCTGAGAGGCCGCCCGATACCGCACCTGGCGTGGCCGTCTGACGGCGGACTCGAAGCTTCCGGTGCTCACGCACCAAATGTGCGCTGCGCTCCGGTTCTCGAAACCACCGCCAGCCGACTCACGCCAGCGCGGTCTCGGGCGGCCTCTCGTCCAGTCAAGCGCAGCCAGGGCTTGCCTCCGGAGCGCGATGCCCGCACCCTCGGCGCTCAGGGTAGCGAGGGGGCCGAAGGGGGCCACAGGGATGCCAGCAACGGCCGGGTTGTCGATCACGCACCGTCCGATTAGGAAGGCGCGATGACGACCCTCGCTACCGACTCGCGCGACGGCCAATCGCTCGCCCCCAAGCTGCTCGGCGTCATCGGCGTCGTGTATGGCGACATCGGCACCAGCCCGCTCTACACCATCCGGGAATGCTTCACCCATCCGGGGGCGCCCGGCGTCTCGGAGGGCGCGGTGCTGGGCGTGCTGTCGCTGATCTTCTGGGCGACGACGCTGATCATCACGGTGAAATACGTCTCCTTCGTGATGCGGGCCGACAACCGCGGCGAAGGCGGCGTGCTGGCCCTGACCGCCCTGGCCTTCCGCGCCCGGCGCGGCGCGAAATGGGGCCATTTCATCGTCCTCTTGGGCATCATCGGCGCGGCGCTGTTCTACGGCGACGGCGTGATCACCCCGGCGATCTCGGTCCTCAGCGCCGTGGAAGGGCTGAAGATCGCGACTCCGGTCTTCGACCCCTACATCATCCCGCTGACGCTGATCATCCTGACCCTGATCTTCATGGTCCAGGCGCATGGCACGGCCAAGGTCGGCTCGGCCTTCGGCCCGATCATGTGCCTGTGGTTCCTGACCATCGGCCTGCTCGGCGCCGCCCAGGTGGTGAACCGCCCCGACGTGCTGGCGGCGATCTGGCCGAATCACGCGGTCGAGCTGTTCTATACCAGTCCCTGGGCGGCGGTCGTCGTGCTCGGCTCCGTCGTCCTGGCGGTCACGGGCGGCGAGGCGCTGTACGCCGATATGGGCCATTTCGGCCGCGGCCCGATCCGCATCGCCTGGGTCGGCTTCGTCTGGCCGGCGCTGCTGCTGAACTATTTCGGCCAGGGCGCACTCCTGATCGAGAACCCGGCCGCGATCGAATCGCCCTTCTACCTGCTGACCCCGTCCTGGGGCCTGTACCCGATGGTGATCCTGGCCACCATGGCCACGGTCATCGCCTCCCAGGCCGTGATCTCCGGCGCCTTCTCGGTCAGCCAGCAGGCGGCCCAGCTGGGCTACATGCCGCGGCTGGAGGTGCGCCATACCTCGGCCGAGGAGAAGGGCCAGATCTACATCTCGCGGATCAACTGGTCGCTCTACGCCGCGGTCGTGATCCTGGTGGTCGGCTTCGGCTCCTCCAGCGCCCTGGCCGGGGCCTACGGCATCGCCGTGACCGGCACCATGGCGGTGACCAGCGTGCTGGCCTATCTCGTCGCCCGTCACCGCTGGGGCTGGAGCCGCTGGACCGCGCTGCCGCTGTTCGCGCTGTTCCTGTTCATCGACCTGGCCTTCTTCGGCGCCAACACCATCAAGATCCTGCATGGCGGCTGGTTCCCGCTGGTGCTGGCGGTGGCGCTGACGACGCTGATGTGGGTGTGGCGCAAGGGCCGTGAGATCCTGTACCGGCGCCGCTACCGCGACGCCATTCCGCTGGCCACCTTCGTCGACGGCAAGATGTACAAGCGGGCGCACCGGGTGCCCGGCACCGGCATCTTCATGACCGGCAATGTCGGCGTCGTGCCCTTCGCCCTGCTGCACAACCTCAAGCACAACAAGATCATCCATGAGCGCGTGGTGCTGCTGAAGGTCGAGACCACGGACGAGCCGCGGGTCGATGACGAGCAGCGCATCGAGATCAAGGATCTGGGCGACGGCTTCTACACGGTGATCGTGCGCTACGGCTTCCAGCAGCAGCCGGACATCCCGCGCGCCCTGGCCGCCTGTTCCTCCAAGGGGCTCGGCTTCAACATGGCCGACACGTCGTTCTTCATGAGCCGGGAGTACTTCGTGCCGTCGCCGCGGCCGGAGCTGCCGCCCTGGCAGGAATGGCTGTTCATCCTGATGTCGAACAACGCGCTGAGCGCCACCGAGTTCTTCCGCATCCCGGCGAACCGGGCGGTGGAACTGGGCTCGCATCTGGAGATCTGAGGGGCCCTGCCGCAAACCGGACGGGGTGCGGCGCGGGCTCGATTGACACCCGACCGCCGCCCCGCTTTAGTCCCTCCGCGCCCAGTTGATGCTGACGGGAGTGACGGGATGAAGAAGGTCTATCCGGATGCCACGGCGGCGCTGGCCGGCGTGCTCCGCGACGGAATGATGGTGATGGCCGGCGGCTTCGGCCTGTGCGGCATCCCGGAGAAGCTGATCGACGCCATCGCGCTCAGCGGCGTCACCGGGCTGACGGTGGTGTCGAACAATTGCGGCATCGACGGCGTCGGTCTCGGCAAGCTGCTCGAGCGCGGCCAGATCAAGAAGATGATCTCGTCTTATGTCGGCGAGAACAAGCTGTTCGCCCAGCAGTACCTGTCCGGCCAGCTGGAGCTGGAATTCAACCCGCAGGGCACGTTGGCCGAGCGCATCCGCGCCGGCGGCGCCGGCATCCCCGCCTTCTTCACCAAGACCGGCGTCGGCACCATCGTCGCCGACGGGAAGGAGGTGCGCGAGTTCGACGGCGCGCAATATGTGATGGAGCGCGGGCTGTTTGCCGACCTGGCCATCGTCAAGGCCTGGAAGGGCGACACCGAAGGCAACCTGATCTACCGGAAGACCGCGCGGAACTTCAATCCGATGATGGCGACCGCAGCCAAGGTGACGGTCGCCGAGGTCGAGGAGCTGGTGGATGTCGGCGGGCTGGACGCCAACCAGATCCACACCCCCGGCATCTACGTGAAGCGCATCCTCCAGGGCCGGGACTACGAGAAGCGCATCGAGCAGCGCACCACCCGGCCGCGGGCCGCCTGAGGAACAGGAGACAGACCATGGCCTGGACCCGTGAGCAGATGGCCGCCCGCGCCGCGCAGGAGCTGCAGGACGGCTTCTACGTCAACCTCGGCATCGGCATCCCGACGCTGGTGGCGAACTACATCCCTGACGGCGTCACCGTGGCGCTGCAGAGCGAGAACGGCATGCTGGGCATGGGCCCCTTCCCCTATGAGGGCGAGGAGGACCCGGACCTGATCAACGCCGGCAAGCAGACGATCACCGAGCTGCCGCAGTCGAGCTATTTCAGCTCGGCCGACTCGTTCGCCATGATCCGCGGCGGCCATATCGACCTGTCGATCCTCGGCGCCATGCAGGTGTCGAAGGAGGGCGACCTCGCCAACTGGATGATCCCCGGCAAGATGGTGAAGGGGATGGGCGGGGCGATGGACCTGGTCGCCGGCGTCAAGCGCGTCGTCGTGATCATGGAGCACAACGCCAAGGACGGCACGCCGAAGCTGCTGAACGCCTGCGACCTGCCGCTGACCGGCAAGGCCGTGGTCGACCTGGTGATCACCGAGCTCGGCGTGTTCGAGATCGGGCCGCAGGGCCTGACCCTGATCGAGGTCGCCGACGGCGTCACCGTCGACGAGATCCGGGCCAAGACCGAGGCGCCCTTCGCCACCCGGCCGGGCCTGGCCTGAGGCCGGCAGGGCTCGGGATCGGCCCCGGCGCTTGCCCTGGGGCGGCGCCGGGACCAGATTAGAGCTTTCGCACATGCGAGAGAGCGGTCCCATGCCCGACGGAACTCCGGAGGCAAGCCTCAAGCTCGTCGCCGACATCACGGTCCTGGACGCCGCCGCCTGGGACGCCTGCGCCGGGCCGGACAACCCGTTCCTGTCCCACGCCTTCCTGGCGGCGCTGGAGCAGAGCGGGTCGGCCACCGCCGAGGCCGGCTGGCTGCCCCAGCATCTGGTGCTGGAGGAGGCGGACGGCCGCCTGCTGGGCGCCGTGCCGCTGTACCTTAAGGGCCATTCCCAGGGCGAATACGTCTTCGACCACAGCTGGGCCCGCGCCTATGAACAGGCGGGCGGCCACTACTACCCGAAGCTGCAATCGGCCGTGCCCTTCACCCCGGTCACCGGCCCGCGCCTGCTGGTCCGTCCCGGCGCGCCCGCGCAGACCGCCGACCTGCTGATCCACGGGCTGGAGCAGGCGGCGCTGGCGCACAAGGTCTCCTCCGTCCACGTTACCTTCCCGACCGAGGCCGACTGGTCGCGCCTCGGCGCCGCCGGCTGGCTGCAGCGGATCGGCGAGCAGTACCATTGGGAGAACGAGGGCTATGGCAGCTTCGACGACTTCCTGGCGACGCTGAACAGCCGCCGCCGCAAGGACATCCGCAAGGAGCGGCAGCGCGCGGTCGAGGGCGGCATCCGCCTGGCCGTGCTGACCGGCGACGACCTGAAGCCCCGGCACTGGGATGCCTTCTTCCGCTTCTACATCAACACCAGCGACCGGAAATGGGGCGACCCGTACCTGACGCGGGAGTTCTTCGCCCGGATCGGCGAGACCATGGCCGACCGCATCGCCCTGGTGATGGCCGAGAAGGACGGGCGCTGGATCGCCGGCGCGCTGAACCTGATCGGCGCCGACACGCTGTACGGCCGCAACTGGGGCTGCGACGGCCGCGACTATCCCTTCCTGCATTTCGAGGCCTGCTACTACCAGGCGATCGACTTCGCCATCGCCCGCGGCCTGAAGCGGGTCGAGGCCGGGGCGCAGGGCGAGCACAAGGTGATGCGCGGCTACCGCCCGGTGCGCACCTACAGCGCCCACTGGATCCGCGACCCCGGCTTCCGCCGCGCCGTGGCCGATTTCCTGGCCCGCGAGACCCGCGCGGTCGAGGCCGGCATCGAAGACCTCGCGGAACATCTCCCCTTCCGGCAAGATTGTCCTTAGCCGCACTCCGCGGCCGGCAATGACGCGACGGCCGGCAGGCAGGGCCGTCGCCGACAACCGAGGGAGTGAGCGATGGATCTCGACAAGCTCTTGGGTGCGTTGGCGCAGAGCGGCCTGGGCCGTGCGTCCGGAGGCGGAGGGGCCGGTGGCCTCGGCGGCATCCTCAGCCAGGTGCTGGGCGGGGGCGGCGCGATGTCCGGCGGAACCGGCGGCGGGCTCGGCGGAGCGGGCG
>NZ_JANX01000307.1 GCF_000767795.1 Inquilinus limosus MP06
CCGCCAACGAGGCGCTGATCGCGTTGCTGGCCAAGACTTGGCGCCTGCCGAAGTCGGCGCTGGCCATCGTCGGCGGCGCCACCGACCGCACCAAGCTGATCGAGGTCGCGGGCGACACCGCCCTCGCCGCCCGCCTCGAAGCCTGGGCGGAGAGTCTCGGCGACTGACGGGCTTACCGTCGCGCCGTCACCCGGCAGCGATGCACCGAATCACCTTCGAGATTGCCGCGGTCGCCGACCCAGCGGACATTGCAGTTCATCACGTCCGGCGCCGCCGCGGGCGGCGAGGCGAAGATGGTGACGCAGCTGTCGCCCGCCTCGCTGCGGCTGAGCCGGCCGGTGCAGACCGTGCCGTCCTCGAACCGCCAGTTGCCCTCGCGCAGCTGGATCGGCCGGCCGCTGCCGTCGAGGCCGCTGAGCGTGTACCTGCCGTTGCGGCGGTATTCGAACAGGCGGTCCGGCCCGCCCAGCACGCCCTGCACCAGGAACGGCCGGCCCAGCACCTGCCGGTCGAACTCCGCCCGGGTCATGCGGACATATTGCGGATTGGTGTCGAGCGTCGAAGGCCGCGTGCACGCGGTGAGCCCGAGGACGGCCGCCAAACCGGCGACCAGCACGATCAAACGCATCTTGGCCTCCCTTCACGACCCGCCTTCCACCGACGGCCGGGCAATTATCTTACGCTTCGTACCGCTTCGCACCAATATTTCAATCAACCCCTGTCATTCATCGGACAATAAATTGACAACCTCGTTCTGGGACGGGACGATGGGCGCCAAAGTGAACCGTTCTGTAATCGATTGCATTGCGCGGCGCCCGGACGGGGCGTTAGGCTCGCACATCGAACAAATCATCGCCCAGGGAGAGGGTGCCGCGGCGCACCCCACGGAGGAGGAAACATGCGAGAGATCAAGGGACCGGCCATCTTCCTCGCCCAGTTCGCCGGCGACGCCCCGCCCTTCAACAGCCTGGATTCGATCGCCGGCTGGGCCGCGGGCCTCGGCTACAAGGGTGTGCAGATCCCGTCCTGGGACGCCCGGCTGTTCGACCTGAAGCGCGCAGCCGAGAGCCAGGATTATTGCGACGAGGTGCTGGGCACCTTGAAGAGGCACGGCCTGGCCCTGACCGAGCTGTCGACCCATCTGCAGGGCCAGCTGGTGGCCGTGCATCCGGCCTATGACGAGGCCTTCGACGGCTTCGCGGCGCCGGAGGTGCGCGGCAACCCGAAGGCGCGGCAGGAATGGGCGGTGCAGCAGCTGCGCTATGCCGCCCAGGCGTCGCGGCGCCTCGGCCTCAAGGCCCACGCCACTTTCTCCGGCGCCCTCGCCTGGCCCTATGTCTATCCCTGGCCGCAGCGCCCGGCCGGGCTGATCGAGACCGCCTTCGACGAGCTGGCGCGGCGCTGGACGCCGATCCTGAACGCCTTCGACGAGGCCGGGGTCGACCTCTGCTACGAGATCCATCCGGGCGAGGACCTGTTCGACGGCACCACATTCGAGATGTTCCTCGAGCGCGTCGGCAACCACCCGCGCTGCAACATCCTGTACGACCCGAGCCATTTCGTGCTGCAGCAGCTCGACTATCTCGGCTACATCGACCGCTATCACGAGCGGATCCGCGCCTTCCACGTGAAGGACGCCGAGTTCAACCCGACCGCCAGCCAAGGCGTCTATTCCGGCTTTGCTTCCTGGGCCGACCGGGCCGGCCGCTTCCGCTCGCTCGGCGACGGCCAGGTCGATTTCGGCGCCATCTTCTCGAAGCTGACGCAGTACGGCTTCGACGGCTGGGCGGTGCTGGAGTGGGAGTGCTGCATCAAGCATCCCGAGCAGGGCGCGGCCGAAGGCGCCCCCTTCATCGCCTCGCATCTGATCCGCACAACCGAGCGCGCCTTCGACGATTTCGCCTCCGGCGGCACCGACGAGGCTGCGAACCGCCGCCTGCTCGGCATCGACCGGTAAGCGACAGGGACAGGGAGGAAGACCATGGTTTCCGGAACCGCGGAACGGGCGCCGAGCCGGCGCCTGCGCCTGGGCATGATCGGCGGCGGCCGCGACGCCTTCATTGGTGCGGTGCACCGCCTGGCGGCGCGGATGGACGACCGCTGGGACTTCGTCGCCGGGGCGCTGTCCAGCGACCCGCAGAAGGCCCTGGCCTCGGCCGCCGACCTGCGGCTGGACCCGTCCCGCGCCTATCCCAGCTGGCAGGCGATGCTGGAGGGCGAAAAGAAGCTGCGCGACGGCGGCGGCCCGGCGATCGATGCGGTCGCCATCGTCACCCCGAACCACGTCCATCACGGCCCGGCCAAGGCCTTTCTGGAGGCCGGCTTCCACGTCATCTGCGACAAGCCGATGACCACGACGGTCGAGGATGCCGAGGACCTGGTGGCGACGGTCAAGAAGAGCGGCCAGATCTTCGCCCTGACCCACAATTACACCGGCTATCCGATGATCCGGCAGGCCCGGGCGATGGTGGCCGAGGGCGCGTTGGGCCGGATCCGGCTGGTCGAGGCGGAATACGCCCAGGACTGGCTGGCGACCAAGGCCGAGGACACCGGCAGCAAGCAGGCCGAATGGCGGGTCGACCCGGCGCGCAGCGGCCCGGCCGGCTGCGTCGGTGACATCGGCACCCATGCCTACAACCTGGCCAGCTTCGTCACCGGCGAGGGCGCCGAGTCGCTGGCCGCGGACCTGCAGAGCTTCGTCCCCGGCCGGCGGCTGGACGACAACGCCCATATCCTTCTGCGCTACGCCAGCGGCGCCCGCGGCATGATCTGGGCCAGCCAGGTGGCCAGCGGCAACGAGAACGGTCTGCGCCTGCGGGTCTATGGCGAGAAGGCCGGCCTGGAGTGGGCGCAGGAGAACCCGAACCATCTGACCTTCATGCCGCTGGGCGAGCCGCATCGCCGCCTGACCCGCGGCGGTCCCGGCAGCGGCCCGGCCGCGGCCCACGCCACCCGCGTGCCGCCCGGCCATCCCGAGGGCTATCTGGAGTGCTTCGCCCAGATCTACAGCGACGCGGCGGAGCAGATCCTGGCCCGGCTGGACAAGCGCGACCCGCAGCCGGACGCGCTGCTGGTGCCGACGGTCGAGGACGGCCTGGCCGGCGTGCGCTTCATCGCCGCCTGCGTCGCCTCGTCCCAGAAGGACGCGGCCTGGACGAAGATCTGACGGCCCGATCTTCTCCACGCCGTCAGCCGACGAATCCATCCAGGGCCTGGTTCGCATTGGCCCCTGGATTGCTTTGCTGTGCTCGCAATGACGGGGATGGAACGGACTTGGCTGAGAACGTGCGGCTAGGGTGCGCCACCGTCACCCCAGCGAAAGCGCCGTCCCCATGAAGATCAGCGCCCGCAACCAGCTCAAGGGCACCATCGCCGAGGTCACCAAGGGCCAGACCACCGCGCATGTCCGCATCGACATCGGCGGCGGCGTCATCGTCACCTCGTCGATCACCAACGAGGCGGTCGATTCGCTCGGCCTCAAGCCCGGCCAAGCCGCCTATGCGGTGATCAAGGCCTCCGACGTCATGGTCGCGATCGACTGCTTGCCGCGGGGCCGGGAGTCGAGAAACCACACCCGTGGCGACGACGCGCCGGCCGAGGCCATCACCGCGGCCGGTCGAGGACGCCGAGCTCGCTCCAGATCCAGGAGAAATCGTAGCTCGCCAGGGTCTCGTCGGGATTCCGGCGACTCTGGTTCTCGAGATATTTCAGCCAGACGACCGCCTTCTCCCTGCCCTTTGCGGTCCGCGCCGCGGCGCGGGGAGATGCCGCCCAGCATCTTGACGGGCAGGTCGAGCGTCTCACGGTAATGCGCGTCCAGCGTATCGCGCACGATCCGGGCGGCCTCTTCAGGCGACAGGCTGCTCGATGCCGGGGGCTCGCCCGCCGAATCCGCCATTGCCTGCTCGGCGGTCTGGATCTCGGTCAGCGGCGGCTGCACCAGTTCGCCGAGACAGGGGCCGAGAAGGGCCATGCCGCGCTCCGCCCGCGGCCTTGAATTCGTCGACAGCACGACCGCGCCGTCGATGATCTCGACATTGCCGAGCACCAGCTCCCCGCTGTCGAGCTTGGTCGAATGGGTCTCGGTGGCCTCATCTTCCGCCGGCCGGTCGTCGCCGGCATCCTCAGCCGGCGCCTCGCCGATCCAGTTCCAGAAGGTCTCGCTCGCCTCGACGAGATCGGGAACTTGGCGCAGACGCTCCCGGATCGCCTCGGCTTTGGTCCCGGGAGCCCATGGATAGCGCGTCTTGCAGAAGACGATCTCGTCCCCCTCGAGGTTGACGAGCTTCGGCCGCTCGAGCCCGAGGATGCGCGGCAGCCAATGGGTAAGCCAGACGCCGGAGAACACCGGCGCCGAGTTCATCAGGACGATCAGCGCGGCCGCCTGTCGTTCGCTCCCCTCGGCCAAAGCTTCGCCCGCGTCCCTGGCGATCTTCCGGATCTTCTTCCGCGTCCGTGTCAGCGTTTTCCCGAGGGCCTCCCGCAGCCGGTCCGCGGCCGCGGCGTCGAACGGCAGCGCGCCGCCGCCCATGACGATCTTGCCATTGTATTCGACGATCCGTGCCCCAAGCCTGTCCCAAGGCTGCAGCACGCGGCTCGCGCTGCGCTCGCCGACGCGGACCGGCTCACCGCCCCGGATCAGGTCGCGGGCGAGGAAGGATTCACCCGGGACGATGTCGCTGACCTCGTAGAGGCTCATCACGGAGGTGCCGAGCGCCTGCATGTAGCGCCTAGCCGGAACCGGCTCCTTCCAGCCCCGCCGCTTGAGATAGTCGGCAACCGCCGTCTGCCCGTCCGAGGGGCGGCTGCGGGTGATGAAATCCTCGAAGGCGCATCCCCACAGATTCCTGAAGTGCTGCTCGCCGACCACGCGGGACAACTCGTCAGGCTCGAGATCATACGCCTCGCAGCCCGCCTCGATGTGGTCCCAGAAGACGTCCTCCCACATCTCCGTCCACTCGTCGCGCCGCGCCCATTTGATCAGGCCCGAGATGTCGATGCCAGTCGCCATGGGGATCTCTCTCATCGCGGTGAGAAGACTCCGGTAACATGCGTGGCCATCGGCTTCCAGACCCCGATCTCGAACCACTGGCCCGGTTGCGTCGCGGCGGCTGCTGTGGTTCGGTGCCGGCGATCTTGCCCCCTGACGAGAGAGCCGAGCCGATGAGCGCCTTCAAGACCCTCGACGACGTGGATGTGCGCGGCAAGACCGTGCTGGTGCGCGGCGACCTGAACGTGCCGGTCGAGGACGGCCATGTCAGCGACACCACCCGGCTGGACCGGCTGGCCCCGACCATCGACGAGATCGCCGACAAGGGCGGCCGCGTCGTGCTGCTGTCGCATTTCGGCCGGCCGAAGGGCGTGACTCCGGAGTTCAGCCTGAAGACCATCGTGCTGCCTGCGCTGGAGGAGGTGCTGGAGCGGCCGGTCGCCTTCGCCGCGGACTGTGTCGGGCCGCAGGCCGAGGCGGCGGTGAAGGCGCTGAAGGACGGCCAGATCCTGCTCCTGGAGAATGTCCGCTTCCATCCGGAGGAGGAGAAGAACGACCCGGCCTTCGCCAAGGCTCTGGCGTCGCTCGGCGACCTCTATGTCAACGACGCCTTCTCGGCCGCGCACCGCGCCCATGCCTCGACCGAGGGCATCGCCCACCACCTGCCGGCCATCGCCGGCCGGCTGATGCAGGCCGAGCTGGAGGCGCTCTCGGCGGCGCTGGAGGCGCCGAAGCGCCCGGTGCTGGCGATCGTCGGCGGCGCCAAGATCTCGACCAAGCTGGACCTGCTGGGCAATCTCGTCGCCAAGGTCGATCGGCTCGTCCTCGGCGGCGGCATGGCCAACACCTTCCTGGCCGCCCAGGGCGTCGATGTCGGCAAGAGCCTGTGCGAGCACGACATGGCCGATGCCGTGCACACCATCCTCGGCAAGGCCAAGGCCGCCGGCTGCGAGATCGTGCTGCCGGTCGACGGCATCGTCGCCCGCGAATTCAAGGCCGACGCGCCGCATGAGGCCGTCGACAATTCGGCCATCCCGGCCGATGCCATGCTGCTGGATATCGGGCCGAAATCCGTGGCCGGGCTGAAGGCGCTGCTGGCCGAGACCAAGACCGTGGTCTGGAACGGCCCGCTCGGCGTGTTCGAGAAGCGCCCCTTCGATGCCGGCACCGTGGCGGTGGCGCGCGAGGCGGCCGACCTGACCCAGGCCGGCAAGCTGCTGACGGTGGCCGGCGGCGGCGACACCGTCGCCGCCTTGGCCCATGCCGGGGTCGAGGACCGCTTCTCCTACATCTCCACCGCCGGCGGCGCCTTCCTGGAATGGCTCGAGGGCAAGGACCTGCCGGGCGTCGCCGCGCTGAAGCTCTGACCGCGGACCGGGAAGGGGAGCGGGAGCGGCGGCCCCTTCCCTTCCCCATCGCCCTTGCCCATCATCCGGAGCAACTCGGGCCGCAGGCCCGTTGCCGGGGAGACTCCGTTCGATGATCGGGACCCGATGCACCGCGCTTCTGGTCGCGGCCCTGACTGTCTCGCTCTGGTCGAATGCGTCCTTCGCGGAAGGATGATCGAAGGGGGCTGCGCGATGGGATCTGTTCAGGATCTGCGATCTCCGCGACGGCGCCCCGATCGGCGAGAGGTGCTATGGCTACGTCAAAGCCACCGTCGAGGCGGTGTATTTGGATGCCTTCCAACACGCCGGTGAACGCCCCCGGGCCTGCATCCCGCCGGACGAGTCGATCGAGCAGATCGTCGCAAGAATCCGCCCGTTCCTGAGGGCATCGGGCCTGTGCTACGGCAGCTGCACCTCGCAGTCGTTTCTCAGGATAAGTCTGTATCAGGCCTATCCCTGCCCCGCCGAGCGCGCGCCCGCCGAGAAACCCTGACCGTCCGGCCGGCTTCGCTCAACGTACCGACGCGGTGCGCTTCGGCGGCGCCGACTCGTCCTGCGGCTGCTGCGCGTGCTTCAGCAGGTGGCCGATCCGGGGCCGTTGTCGTGGCCGCCCGCCAGGTCCCGGACGGCAGCCACGAGCATCTCGGCCGCGCCCGGGGCGAAGGCGGCCGGCATGCCGTAGTAGCGATGCGCTTCCTCGACCTCATAGCCGCCATGGCGGTATTCGCCGGCGGGCGGGATGTAGCCGGGGCAGCCATCGGCGAAGCCGAAGGTCACGGTACGGCCGGCAAACGGGTCGCCGTCCAGCGCGCGGCGGAGGTCGAGCCCGGTCTGAGCGAAGATCTCGCCCGGCAGGGCGACCAGGCGCACGCCGCCCCAGTCGAACACGGTGACCCGCGCCGGCCAGGGGCTGAGCGCCCGGGGCGCGATCCCATCCGCCCAGTCGGCCCAGCAGCGCAGCAGCGCCGCGCGGGCCGGGTC
>NZ_JANX01000308.1 GCF_000767795.1 Inquilinus limosus MP06
GTCGCCCCGGCGGATCAGGGCGGTGGCGGTGCCGACGCGGCCCTGGGCGTCGTCCATGGCCAGGAGGGCGGCGGTCATGCCGTCCAGGGAGACCGTCCCGGCCTTGCCCAGCCGCAGACTGTCGGCGTTGCGCAACCCGCTCAGGAAAGCGACGGCGCCAGCCGGATCGCGCAGCATCAGCTGGCCGCCCCCGTCACCGGCCGACTCGCCGGACCAGAGCGTCGGATCGACCCGCGGGCCACCTCGTTTCGAGCCGCCTCCAGCAATCCGGATATCGGCCCGATCGAAGCCGGTATCGCTCTCGAGGACGATCTCGATCGCCCCCGCCGGCCCGGCTTCGCGCGTGACCCGGACCACCGATATGGCGTCGGAGCCTTCCTCGCGGCTGAAGCCCTTGGCCTCGCAGCGCCCGGTGTTGTCGCAGGCGGTCTGCCAGTCCCGGAACTCACGATAGAGCGGCAGATCGGGAGGCGCGGCCAGCGCCGGCACGGTTATACCGAGAAGGCCGAAGGCCAGGAGCACCCCTGCTGCCGATCTCAATCCGTCCTCCATATGCCGACGGCCCGCCCCTGCCCGGCACAGCCGCCGGAGCCTTGGGGGATGTCCTTACGCCTAAAGGCCGATTGGCTCGGAATTATGGCATAGGCGGGCGTTCCCATCGACCCCGAGCGGCGGCCTCCGGAAGCGTGCGGATCAGCCCTCGGCGGCGAGGAATTGCAGGATCGCCTCGGCCACCGCGTTCGGGGCCTCGCGCTGGGGGAAATGACCGATGCCGGGCAGCACGTCGCGCTCGTAGCGGCCGCGGAAGAACCTTTCCTTCCCGGCCGAGGTCGAGGGGTCGTTGCAGGGGTCGGAGCCGCCGTGCAGCACCAGCGTCGGCACGCCGATCTCCGGGCTCCCGGCCAGCCGGGCCTCCAGCGCGTCATAGCGCGGGTCGCGCGGCGCCAGGCCCCAGCGTACCCGGTAGGAATGCAGCACCACCTCGGCCCAGTCCGGGTTGTCGAAGGCCGTGGCCGTCTCCTCGAACTCCGCGTCGGACAGCTCCCAGCCCGGCGTCCAGATCCGCCAGATGTGACGGGTGAAGCCGCGGCGGTCACCGCGCACCAGATCGGCACCGCGGTCGAGCGCCATGTACCAATGGTACCAGTAGTTCTGGACCTGGATCAGGCTCAGCTCCTGGTCCGGCGCATTGGTGCCCCAGCCGACCGACATGGCGACGGAGTGCGACACGCGATCCGGCGCCAGGGCGCTGGCGATGTAGGCCGCCCGGGCACCCCAGTCGTGCCCGACCACGGCGAAGCGGCCGAGGCCGAGCGCGCCGGCGAAATCGAGCAGATCCTGCCCGAGCGCGGAAAGCTGGCCCGAGCGCATGATGCCCGGATCGCGGAAGGCGGTGCCGCCGAAGCCGCGGAGATTCGGCACCAGGGTGCGGAACCCGGCCTCGTGCAGCATCGGCAGCACCCGGTCCCAGCTGCGGAGATGGTCCGGCCAGCCATGCAGCAGCACCAGCGGCGGACCGTCCCTCGGTCCCGAATCCTCGTAGGCGATGCGCAACAGCTCGGTGTCCACCGACGACACGGTCCGGGTCACGGCTCTCTTCCTGGCCTCATTCCTTCACGGCGCCGGTCATGCTGGAGACGTAGTGCTCGACGAAGAAGGAGTAGAGCAGCACCACGGGCAGCGATCCCAGCAGGGCGCCGGACATCAGGGCGCCCCATTGGTAGGTGTCGCCCTGCACCAGCTCGGTCAAGACCCCGACCGGCACGGTCTTGCGCTCGGAATCCGAGATGAAGGTCAGGGCGTAGATGAACTCGTTCCAGGACAGGGTGAAGGCGAAGATCCCGGCCGAGATCAGCCCGGGCACGGCCAGCGGCAGGGTGATGCGGCGCAGGATCTGCAGCCGCGAGGCGCCGTCGATGATGGCGCATTCCTCCAGCTCGAAGGGAATCGAGCGGAAATAGCCCATCAGGAGCCAGGTGCAGAACGGCACCAGGAAGGTCGGATAGGTCAGAATCAGCGCCCATTGGCTGTTGAGCAGGCCGAGCTGGCCGAGCTGCACCGCCAGCGGGATGAACAGGATCGAGGGCGGAACCAGATAGGCCAGGAAGATGGCGAGGCCGACGAAGCGCGCCCCGGTGAAGCGCAGCCGCTCGATCGCGTAGGCGGCGAGGACGGAGCAGACCAGCGCCAGCACGGTCGATCCGACCGCGATTACCATCGTGTTCCAGAGCCAGTTGGGATACGAGGTCTCGAACAGCAGGAACTGGATGTGCCGCAGCGTCGGCTCGGCCACCCAGAGCGGGTTGAAATCCTTGTAGTTGTACAGCTCGGCGTTCGACTTCACCGAGGTGATCCCCATCCAGTAGAACGGGAACAGCAGCACGAAAACGAACACCGCCAGCGGCAGGTAGACCGTCACCACCCGGCGCGGCAGCTTCTCGAGATAGCCCATGCCGCCTTCGTCGGCGACGGCGTCCTGTTTCACGGCCATCAGTCGCGCCCCCCCTGCTGCCAGCGCTGCCGCTGCAGGCCGAAATAGCTGAACATCACCGCCGCCAGCAGGAACGGGATCATGGCCGAGGCGATCGCCGCCCCCTCCCCCAGCTGGCCGCCGGGAATGGCGCGCTGGAACGACAGCGTCGCCATCAGATGGGTGGCGTTCAGCGGGCCGCCGCGGGTCAGCACATAGATCAGCTGGAAGTCGGTGAAGGTGAACAGCACCGAGAAGGTCATCACCACCGCGATGATCGGCGACAGCATCGGCAGGGTGATCCAGCGGAAGCGCTGCCAGTTGCTGGCGCCGTCCAGCACCGCCGCTTCGTACAGCGATTGCGGGATGGTCTGCAGCCCGGCCAGCAGGGTGATGGCGACGAAGGGGATGCCGCGCCAGATGTTGGCGGCGATCACCGAGGCGCGGGCATTGGCGACATCGCCGAGGAAGTTGATCGGCGTGTCGATCAGCCCGAGCTGGATCAGCGCCCAGGAGATCACCGAGAACTGGGCGTCGAAGATCCACCAGAAGGCGATGCCGGACAGCACGGTCGGCACCACCCAGGGCAGCAGCACGATGGCGCGCAGGAAGGCCTTGAACGGCAGATGCCGGTTCAGCAGCAGCGCCAGCCACAGGCCGAGCACGAATTTGAACAGGCTGGCGACGACCGTGTAGAGGATGGTGTTGAACACCGACAGCCAGAAGATCGGGTCGTCGAACAGGAACTCGTAGTTCTCGGTGCCGATCCAGATGCCGGGGCGCCCCAGCCGCGTGTCGGTGAAGCCGAGATAGACGCCGAGGCCCAGCGGATAGGTCAGGAACAGCAGCAGGATCACCGCGGCCGGCAGCAGGAAGGCCAGCCCCAGCGCGTTGCGGCTCTCCATCATCCGCGCCATCCAGGACGGGGCCGGGGGCGGCGATCTTCGCTGCGCGATCGTCGACATCTGTCCTCCACTCGTACCGGCCGCCTTGTGCGAGCGTCCGGCTGCGGCCTGGGGCCGCGCTGAAGTTGATCGTCCCGCTACCGGCGCGGGATCGCGGGGTCGAGCCCCTTGACGGTGTCGAGCCCGACGGCGCCGGTCAGCACCGCGCCGCCGAAATCCGCCCCGGTGGCGTCGGCGCCGGTGAGATCCGCCCCGGTGAGATCGGCGCCGGAGAAGTCGGCATGCAGCAGGCTGGCGCCGGTGAAGCGCGCCCCCTGCAGCTTGGCGAAGCGGAACCAGGCGCGGCCGAGATCGGCCCGGGTGAAATCGGCGCCGTCCAGCCTGGCGCTGGAGAAATCGGCCCGCAGGATCCCCATCGACTGGTTGCGCATGTCGACCGCCAGCTTGGCCCCGGTGAAGTCGGCCCCGCGCAGGTCGAAGCCGCCGAACCGGGCGATCACCCGCGCCCCGGCGAACTTCGTCCGCAGGAAGACCGGCGCCTCGGCCGGGTTGGTCTGCAGGCCCGATGCGACGACCAGCCCCTGGACATTCGCCCGGGACAGGTCGGCCCCGGTGAAGTTCGCCCGGATCACCCAGGCCAGGCCGAGATTGGCGCCGGTCAGGTCGGCCCCGGTCAGGTTGCTGTCCTCCAGCTTGGCCGCGAACAGGTCGGCGCCGGCGAACTTCGCCCCGGACAGGTCGAGCCGGCTGAGATCGGCCTTCTCCAGCGACCTGCCGGAGAAGTCGGCCGGCGCGGCCGGGGTGGCGCGGGCCAGGGCCGCGACCACCTGGTCCCGCGTCAGGTCGGCGCCCCAGCCCGGCGCGGCCAGGGCGGCGAACAGCACCGCCAGCAGGATCCGACAGCCGAATGCCATGCCCGACCTCCCTGCCGGGGAACCGCACCGGGCAGCGCGGTCCGCCCCCTCACCCTCCCGCCGCCTGCGGCGTCGGGCCCCTCCCCCTCCCCGAGGAGAGGGAAAATGCACCTCTCCTCGGGGAGAGGTCGAAATCGCGGAGCGATTTCGGGTGAGGGGGTGGCCCAGGCCCATCCAGCGAACCAGCCTACACCCGATAATACCGCTCGGCCCGCTTCTGGGCCCGGGCGGCGGCTTCCTCCGGCGTGCGCTGGCCGGTGGCGGCCTCGGCCACCATGTTGACGACGATGTAGTCCGCCATCACCGCGGCCGAGGCATAGCCCAGCGGGCCGGCATAGCCGTTCGGGCGCAGCCGGGCCGAGGCGCCGGCATAGGCGGCGTTGTTCGGGTCCGCCTTCCACACCGGGTGGTCGGCATAGCCCTTCAGCGGCTGGCAGCAATAGCCGCTCGACGCCTCCATCCAGGGGAAGAACTGCTCCTTCTCCCACATGAAGCGCAGGTACTCCTTCGCCGCGTTCGGGTACTTCGTATAGTTGAACGCGACGGCCGTGGTGGTCTGGCACAGCTCGACCGACTGGCCGACCGGGCCGATCGGCAGCGGCACGCAGCGGATGTCCTTGGCCATCTCCTGCAGGTTCGGGTCGTTCTTGGCGGCGTAGTACAGCGACACGCCGTTGGCGGTCATGCCGATCTCGCCGGCCAGGAAGGCGCGGTTGTTGTTGGTGTCGAGCCAGGCCTCGGTGCCGGGGATGAAGGTCTTGTAAAGCTCCGCGGCGTATTTCAGCCCGGCGATCGTCTCCGGGCTGTTGACGGTGACGTTGCCCTGCTCGTCGACCATCTTGCCGCCATGGCTCCACATGATCCAATGGCCGAAATTGTTGCCGTCGCCGACGCCGTTGCCGAGGGTGAAGCCGGCCGGGTGGCCGATCTCCTTCAGCTTGCGGCACAGCGCCAGGAAGCCGTCGGTGTCCTTCGGGAACTCGTTGAAGCCGGCCTGCTTGACCCAGCTCTCGCGGTAGCAGATGGCGTTGCCGATGGTGGCCAGCGGCAGGCCGATGAACTTGCCGTCGCGCTGGGCGTAGCCCTGCAGGCCCTCGTACCAGCCGCCATACTTGTTGCCGAGATAATTGGCCAGCTCGGTGACGTCGAGCAGCTTGTCCGGATACAGCTGGGCGTCGTCGAACCAGACCAGCACGATGTCGGGCCCGCTGCCGACATTGGCGGCCACTGCCGCCTTCGGCCGGATGTCCTCCCAGCCCTCGCTGTCGACCCGCACCGGGACGCCGTACTTGTCGCTGAACGCCTTCGTGTTGGCCAGCCACTGGTTCTCGTCGCCCTGGACGAACTTGGCCCAGCGCAGCACCCGCAGCGACGCGCCCTGCTCGGGTGTGTAGGACAGGTCCTGGGCCATGGCGGGCCGGACCAGGCCGGACGTACCAAGGGTGCCGGCGGCCGCCAGGCCCGCCCCCGCCTTCAGGATCCCGCGCCGCGTGAACTCAGCCATGTTTCCTCTCCCGTCTGTCTTTGCTTGAAAATCGCTGTTTGAAAGCCGGCCGTCGCCGTCTAGAGGCGGCGTTCGGTGTCCGCGTCGAACAGGTGGACCCGGCCCACATCCGGCTGCAGCCGGATGGTGTCGCCGGGGCCGAAGCCCTGGCGCTCGCTGAACATGGCGCAGATCTCCTGCCCCGCCATGCGGCCATAGACGAAGGTGTCGTCGCCGGTCGGCTCCACCACCTCGACATCGGTCGGCAGCCCGGCCCCGTCGGCGGCGACGCGCAGATGCGACGGCCGCACGCCGTAGCGCACCCGCTTGCCGGCCTCGACCCTGGCCCCTGGCGGCAGCGGCAGCAGCGTGCCGCGCCGGCGCGGACGCCGCCATCGGCCACCGTGCCGTCGATGAAGTTCATGGCCGGCGAGCCGATGAAGCCGGCGACGAAGACATTGGCCGGGTTGTCGTAAAGGTGCAGCGGTGCGCCCGCCTGCTCCACTCGCCCGTCGCGCATCACCACGATCTGGTCGGCCATGGTCATGGCCTCGACCTGGTCGTGGGTGACGTAGATCGAGGTGGTCTTCAGCCGCTGGTGCAGCAGCTTGATCTCGGTGCGCATCTGCACCCGCAGCTTGGCGTCCAGGTTCGACAGCGGTTCGTCGAACAGGAACACCTGCGGGTTGCGCACGATGGCGCGGCCCATGGCGACGCGCTGGCGCTGGCCGCCGGAGAGCTGGCGCGGATAGCGGTCGAGCAGCGCCGACAGGCCGAGGATGGCGGCGGCCTCGCCGACCAGCCGGTCGATCTCGGCCTTGTCGGTCTTGGCCAGCATCAGGGCGAAGGCCATGTTGTCCCGCACCGTCATGTGCGGGTAGAGCGCGTAGTTCTGGAACACCATGGCGATGTCCCGCTCCTTCGGCGCGACATCGTTGATGCGGCGGCCGGCGATGGAGATGTCGCCGCCGGTGATCCGCTCCAGCCCCGCGATCATGCGCAGCAGGGTGGACTTGCCGCAGCCGGAGGGGCCGACCAGCGCCACGAACTCATGGTCGCCGATCTCGATGTCGACGCCATGGATGATCGGAACGGTGCCGAAGCTCTTGGTGACACCACGGATCGAGACCGAGGCCATTCCCCCTCCCTTTGAGCGCTGCCGGAGGCATCCTGGCCGCCGATCGTTGCTGGAGAGGGTAGCCGATGGTCCGCTCGGGTCAAACGGAATCGGCGCTTTGGTCATACAAATCTGATACCGGTATCAATCGATGGCCCGGCGATGCGTCCCCATCAGCAGCCGGCGGGCAAGGCGTCGCACCGCCGGAAGCCCTCGAGAGATACGCCGGACCAGATCCTAAATTACAACGTATTCATGAAACAAGTTTCTCTGCCATCACGAATACACAAACATCGATCGGAGCACCATCCTTATACACACCGATCGAGCGCCCGTCCGGATCGACCGGAGGCGCCACGCCAATGGAGGGAGATCATGCTGAACGCCTTTGATCGCCGGAATTTCCTGATGGGGCTGGCCGCGGCCGGCGGCGTCGCTGCGCTGGCGGCAGCCCCTGCC
>NZ_JANX01000309.1 GCF_000767795.1 Inquilinus limosus MP06
CACCCTCGTAGAAGTCGTGGGCGCCCTCCCGCGCCAGGCGGCGCAGCATCCGGGCCTTGGCCGGCATCGGGCGGTGCTTGCCTTCCGCCGCTTTCGGGGCCTCGCCGTCCTCGAGCAGCAGCGCGGCCGTCGGCGCGAAGCGGGCCAGCGCATGCGCCTCGATCGAGAGGCAGAAGGCGGCGTACCAGTCGATCTCCAGTCCGCGCTCGGCATGGTCGATGGCCGGCGCCAGCGCCTCGGCCCAGCCGATGCTGCCGAACCGCTCCAGCGCCTCGGCCAGGCCGGCGACCGCGCCGGGGACGCAGATCGAGGGCCCGCCGATCAGGTTGCGGTCCTCGACCACCGACGGCCACTGGAACCAGTTGCCGGTGTCGGCCCCGGCCAGCGGATAGTCGGCCGGGTCCAGCGCCGCCGGGGCGCGGACGTTGAAATCCAGCGCGGAGACCGCGCCGGTGATGCCGTCGGCATGCAGCAGAAAGCCGCCGCCGCCGATGCCGGACAGCCAGGGCTCGACCACGCTCAGCACCAGCGCCGCCACCACCGCCGCGTCCATGGCGTTGCCGCCGCGCGCCAGCACCGCCGCGCCGGCTTCCGCCGCGTAACGATGCTGGGCCGCGACCAGGCCGTGGCGGCTGCGGATCTCGGTCTTCCGCCCGCTCACATTCATGCCTGGCGCCCGAAGCGGCGCGGCTCGACCGGGCCGGGAATATCCGACGCGGCGACGAACCGCCCGGCGTTGGCCGAGCCGGCGTGATACGCCGCGACCTCGCCGACCGTGGCGATCCAGACGCCGGGGGCGGCCGTGATCCGCTCGAGCAGCCGCTCCAGCAGCCGCAGCCGCTGGGCGCGGCCGGAGATCCAGTCATGGACCGTCAGCATGAACAGGCCGTTCAGGCGGCGCAGCATCTCCCACTCGTCCAACCAGCCCTCCAGGATCGGGCCCGGCGCCTCGGGCGGCCACTGGTCGGTGCCGCCGCCGGAGAACTTGAAGAACACGGCGTCGTCGATCGCCCATTGCACCGGCACCTCGACCACGCCGTCGATCTCATAGGGGTGGTCGGCGCCCATCAGCGAGCTGTCCCAGAAGCCGTGCCGGCGCACCTCTGCCAGCATGTGCGGCGTCATCTCCCAGGCCGGCGATCGGAAGCCCTTCGGCACCGCGCCGGTCTGGCGGCGGAACACCTCGATCGCCGCCTCCAGCGCGCCGGTGAACTCGGCGTCGCTGCTCTGCGCCACGATCTCGTGGAAGAAGCCGTGCAGCCCGATCTCATGGCCGCGCTCCAGGAAGGCCGGCAGCAGCTCGGGGTTGGCCTCGGCCACCGCGCCGGGCACGAAGAAGCTGCCCCTGATGCCGAAGCGGTCGAGCAGGTCCAGCAGCCGCCAGATCCCCATCCGCGGGCCGAAGCGGCGCTGCTCCAGCTGGCCCAGCGAGCGCGTCGCCTCCGGCGCCCGCTGTTGCCACAGATAGGGCGAATCCGCGTCGACATCGACGGTGAAGCAGAAGGCGCTGTCGCGGCCTTCCGGCCACTGATAGCGCGGCCAGGGCTGGACCATCGGGACCTCCTTACAACGGCGACTTCTTGGCCTGGTACACGGCCATCGAGCCGATCGAGTTGCCGCCGTCGACGGTCATGGTCGACCCGGTCATGTAGGCGGCGGCGTCGCTGGCCAGGAACAGCACGGCGTTGCCGACATCGGCGGCGGAGGAGGGGCGGCCGAGTGGGATCGACCCGCTGGTCGCCGCGACATGCTCCTCGGTCAGCAGGCTGACCTTGCTGCCGGCGATGAAGCCGGGCTCGACCGCGTTGACCCGGATGCCGAACTCCGCCAGCTCCAGCGCGAAGCCCTTGGTCAGCCGGTCCAGCGCGGTCTTGGACACGCAGTAGGGCACCACGGTCCGCCGCATCTTGCGCGACGCGCCGGAGGAGATGTTGATGATGCTGCCCTGGACCTTGGCGGCGATCATCTGCTTCGCCAGGGCCCGCGACAGCAGGAAGGGCGCGCGGACATTGACCTCGAAGATCCGGTCCCATTCGTCGACATCGATGTCGAGCAGGAAGCCGCTGGGATAGACGCCGGCATTGTTCACCAGGATGTCCGCCGTGCCCCAGCGGACCCCGATCTCGGCGGCCAGCGCCTCGATGTCCTCGGCCTTGCGCAGGTCGGCGGCGAAGGTGAAGCGGTCGCCCTTCAGGTTCATGGCCAGGCGGTCGAGATCCGCCTCCGACGTGTCGGTCAGGCACAGGCTGGCGCCGGCCTCGGCGAAGGCGGCGGCGATCCAGCTGCCCACCACGCCGCAGGCGCCGGTCACCACCACGCGCTTGCCGTTCAGATCGCTGGGGATGTTCATGGGGGTCCTCATCGGCTGTGGGGGTCGAGACGGTCGCGCAGCGCATCGCCGATCAGGTTGGCGGCGAGCACCAGAAGGAACAGGCAGAGGCCGGGGAAGGTGGCGATCCACCAGGCGGTGGCGACATAGTTGCGGCCGGTCGACAGCATCGCGCCCCAGCTCGCGGTCGGCGGCTGCACGCCGAGGCCCAGGAAGGACAGCCCGGCCTCGAACAGCACCATCAGCCCGAACTCCAGCGTCGCGACCACGGTCACGGCGCCCAGGATGTTCGGCAGGATGTGGCGGAACAGGACGCGGAACAGACCGGCGCCCATGAAGGCGGACAGCCGGACATAGGGCCGGCCGGCGATCGCCAGCGTCTGGCCGTAGGCGACGCGGGCGTAGCGCGGCCAGCGCGTCAGGGCCAGCACCAGGATGACGTTCAGCAGGCCGGGGCCGACCACGGCGACGGTGATGATGGCCAGAAGGATGGCGGGCACCGACAGGAACACGTCGACCACCCGCATCACCACCATCTCGACGGGCCCGCGCAGATAGCCGGCGAGCATGCCGAGCACGGTGCCGACGACGCCGGAGATCAGCACCGACAGCACCGCGACCAGCAGCGAGATCCGGGCGCCCCAGACCAGGCGGCTCAGCAGGTCGCGCCCCAGCTCGTCGCTGCCCAAGAGGTAGTGGACGTTGCGGGCGACGGTGCCGGGCGGCTTCAGCCGGCCCAGCAGGTTTTGCGCGCTCGGGTCATAGGGCGCGACCAGCGGCGCCAGGATGGCGGCCAGGGCGAACAGCGCCAGCAGGATGATGAAGGGCAGGGCGCGCCGCAGCGGGTTGCGCCTGGCGGTCGGGGCCGGAGAGGTATCGACGGCGGTGCTCATCGCGCGCTCCCCAGCCGGATGCGCGGGTCGATGGCGGTGTAGAGCAGGTCGGTCAGCAGGTTCAACGCGACGGTGACGAAGGAGCCGAGCAGCACCACCCCCTGCACGATCGGGAAGTCGCGCGCCAGGATCGACTGCACCGTCAGCTGCCCCAGCCCGGGCCAGGCGAACACCGTCTCGACGATCACCGCGCCCGCCAGCAGGTTCGAGACCTCGAGGCCCGCGACCGTGATCACCGGGATCGAGGCGTTGCGGGCCAGGTGGCGCCACAGCAGCCGGCCGGTGGCGGCGCCGCGGGCGCGGGCGGTGCGGACATAGTCCTTCGACAACTCCTCCAGCAGGGCCGTCCGCGTCACCCGGGCGAAGGTTGCCATGCTGAGCAGGCCCAGCGCCACGGATGGCATCACCAGATGGTCGATCCCGCCGGTGGAGGAGGGCGGCAGCCAGCCCAGCGTGACGGCGAAGACGAGGATCATCAGGATGCCGCTCCAGAAGGTCGGCATGCTCTGCGCCGCCAGCACCAGCCCGGCCAGGATCCGGGCCACCCAGCGGTCGCGTCCCAGCGCCACCCCGACCGGGATGCCGATGCCGCAGGCGACCAGCAGCGCCCCGGCCGCCAGCGCCAGGGTGTAGGGCAGGCGCGAGGCGATGATGTCGGCGACCGGCACGTGCTGCACCACGGACTTGCCGAGGTCGAACCGCGCGATCTCGCCCAGGAAGGACAGGTACTGTACCCAGAGCGGCCGGTCGAAGCCCAGCGCGTGGCGCAGCGCGTCGATGTCCGCCTGGGTGGCGGTGTCCGGCACCAGCAGGTAGGTCGGGTCGCCGGTCAGGCGCTGCAGGAAGAAGATCAGCGTGGCGACGCCGAAGATCGTCAGCAGCGCCTGGCCCAGGCGGCGGAGCAGGAAGGCGGTCATGCCGGGCGGTGGTCCTCCGTCATTTCGCCTCCCTCAGTCCGACCAGGACATGCGGTTCAGGAACAGGCTTTCGTTGGGCGTCGGCGTCCATTGCAGCGGCTTGGCGGCGCCGTAGATCGCCACGGTCTGGAACAGCGGCACCACCGGCAGCTCGGTGGCGATGAAGGTGCTGATCTTGCGGTAGTCGGTCAGCCGCCTGTCGCTGTCCAGCGTCGCCCGGGCGTCGTCCAGCCAGCCGTCGAGCTCCTTGCTCTCCACGATGGTCCAGGGATTGCCGGAATGGAACAGCTGGTACAGCGCCCCGTCCGCATCCTGGCAGGCGCAGGAGGACCGGCTGACGGCCAGGGTGGGGCCGCCTTGCGCGCCCTGCTGGATCAGCTTCAGGAAGGTCGGAGTGTCGACCAGCTTGATGCTGGCGTCGAAGCCGACATCGGCCAGCTCCTGCTGGATCGCCTGGACCACGCGCTGGTCGAAGAAGGCGCCGGTGGCGATCTCGACCTTCGGCGTGCCGCCGACCTCGGCGACCAGGGCCTTGGCCTTGTCCGGGTCGAAGGGCAGGCCGGGGATGTCCTCGAACCAGCCGAAATGCGCCGGCGTCACCATCTGGCCGATCGGCTTGTCCAGCCCGCCGAGGATGCCCTGGGTGATACCCTCCTTGTCGACGGCATAGGCCACGGCCTGGCGCAGCCGCTTGTCGTCGAAGGGCGGCCTGGTCGGGTTCAGACGCAGATAAGCCAGCCGCTCGGTCAGGGTGTAGAGCCGCTTGCCCTTGCCCGACGCCTCGAGCTGGCCGGCCAGGTCGGAATCGAGCGACACCGCCAGATCGGCGCTGCCGGCCTCGACATCGGCCAGGCGGGTGGCGGCGTCGGGCACGGCGCGGAACACCGCGGTCTGGAACGGCCCCTTGGTGCCCCAATAGGCGTCGTTGCGGGTCAGGGTGACGGCGACGCCGCGCTGCCAGCTGTCGAACCTGTACGGCCCGCTGCCGACCGGCTTCAGGTTGAAGGCCTCGTTGCCGACCGCCTCGACCACATGCTTCGGCACGATCGACAGTTTCACCAGCTGGGCCAGTAGGGCGGGGTAGGGGCCGGCCAGCGTCAGCACGACGCTGTGCGGCCCCGTCGCCTCGGCCTTCACGATCTTGTCGAACTGACCCTGCTGCGGGCTGGCCAGCTTCGGGTCGATGATCCGGTTGACGCTGAAGGCGACATCCTCCGGCGTCAGCTTGCTGCCGTCATGGAAGGTGACGCCGTCGCGGATCTCGAACTCGACCCGGGTGTCGGACAGCACCTTCCAGCTTGTGGCGATCTGCGGCGCGATCCCGCCCTTGTCGTCGCGGGTGACCAGGTTGTCGAAGATGTTGCGATAGACGTAGTAGCTGTCCGGGTTCCACTGCAGCTGGGGATCCAGCGTCGACGGCTCGTTGACCAGGTCGATCACGAAGCGGTCCTTGGCCTCCGCCGCGGCCGGAAGGGCCAGGGCGAAGGCCAGCGCCGCGCCCAGCAGGGCAGGCTTGAGCGGGACGGCCATGGTCAGTCGGTCCAGGACATGCGGTTCA
This sequence comes from Inquilinus limosus MP06, assembly GCF_000767795.1. Classification (GTDB taxonomy): domain Bacteria; phylum Pseudomonadota; class Alphaproteobacteria; order DSM-16000; family Inquilinaceae; genus Inquilinus; species Inquilinus limosus_E. The sequence goes on from NZ_JANX01000309.1 coordinate 5,698, forward strand.
GGAACAGGCTCTCATTCGGCGTCGGCTGCCAGTTCAGCCCCTTGGCCGCGCCGTAGATGATCGCCGCCTGGTACAGCGGCAGGGCCGGTACCTCGGTGGCGACGATCCTGTTCACCTGGGCGTAGCGGTCCAGCCGGGTGGCCTGGTCCAGGGTCGAGCGCGCCTCGACCAGCAGCTTGTCGACCTCGGCGTTGCGGTAGTTCGACCAGCCGCTGCTGCTGTGCAGCAGGGGGAACAGCACGCCGTCGGCGTCCTGGCAGGCGCAGGACCAGCGGCCGAAGGTGATGCTGGCGCCGTCCTCCGGCTTGCCCTGCGACCGCTTCAGGTAGCTGGCCATGTCGGTCATCGTGATCTTCACGTTGATGCCGATCTCGGTCAGCTGCTGCTGCACCGCCTGGACGATGCGCTGGTCGTAGACCGGGGCGGTGGACAGCTCGGCCTCCACCTTCGCCGCGTCGCCGGCCTCGGCCACCAGCGCCTTGGCCTTCTCCGGGTCATAGGGGAAGCCCTCGATGCCCTCGGTCCAGCCGACATGGGCGGGGGTCAGCAGCTCCGCCACCGGCTTGTCGTAGCCGCCCAGGATGCCCTCGGTCAGGCCCTGCTTGTCGATGGCATAGGCCACGGCCTGGCGCAGCTTGAGATTGTCGAAGGGCGGGTTAAGCGGGTTCAGCCGCAGATAGGCGACACGCTCGGTCAGCACCACCAGCGGCTTGACCTTGTCGGAGCCCTGGATCTGGGCCGCCAGGTCGCTGTCCAGTGTGACCACCAGGTCGGCGGTGCCGGATTGCAGGTCGGCGACGCGGGTGGCGGCGTCGGGCACGGCGCGGAACACCGCTGTCTGGAACGGGCCCTTGGTCCCCCAATAGGCGTCGTTGCGGGTCAGGGTGACGGCGACGCCGCGCTGCCAGCTGTCGAACTTGTACGGCCCGCTGCCGACCGGCTTCTGGTTGAAGGCCTCGTTGCCGACCGCCTCGACCACATGCTTCGGCACGATCGACAGCTTCACCAGCTGCGCCAGCAGGGCCGGGTAGGGGCCGTCGGTCTTCACCCGGACCGTGGTCGGGCCGGTGGCCTCGGCACCGGTGATCTTGTTGAACTGGCCCAGCTGCGGGCTGGCGAATTTCGGGTCGGTGATGCGGCGGATGCTGAAGGCGACGTCCTCCGCCGTCAGCTTCTGCCCGTCATGGAAGGTGATGTCGTCGCGGATCTGGAACTCGATCTCGGTATCCGAGAGGTACTTCCAGGAGGTCGCCACCTGCGGGACGATCTCGCCCTTGTCGTCGCGGGTGACCAGGTTGTCGAAGATGTTGCGGTAGACGTAGTAGCTGTCCGGGTTCCACTGCAGCTGCGGGTCCAGCGAGGACGGCTCGTTCACCAGGTCGACGGTGAGCCGGTCCTTGGCCATGGCCGGGGCCGCCGCCAGCATCATCGCCCCGAGCGCGACACCAAGGGCCGCGCCGAGCCACCTGTTCTGCGTCATGTGATGTCCCCCTGTTGATGCGGCCGGGGCGGGCGCGCCTGCGGCGCTGCCTCCGGTCCGGTTTGTCGTCGCCGCCGGTCCTGCTTCGTCCCGGCCACCTCAAGCGAGGAGGGCAGGGACAGCAGGGCGGCGGTGGCGAAGTCCTGAAAGGCCGTCAGCGCGGCCGTGATC
>NZ_JANX01000310.1 GCF_000767795.1 Inquilinus limosus MP06
GACCGGAGGCGCGTACGCGGCTGCTGTCCGGCGGCAACATGCAGAAGCTGATCCTCGGCCGGGTGCTGGAACGCTCGCCCGGCCTGGTCCTGGCCTGCCAGCCGACCCGCGGCCTGGATGTCGGCGCAGTGGCGGAGATCCATGGCAGGCTGCTGGCGGCGCGCGACCGCGGCGCCGGGGTGCTGCTGATGTCGGAGGATCTCGACGAGCTGTTCGCCTTGTCCGACCGTATCGCCGTGATCTATCGCGGTCGCCTCACCCGGCCCTGGCCGGCGGAGCACCTGACCATCCGCGCCCTCGGCCTGATGATGGCGGGGCAGGAGCCGGCCGATGCGGCTTGAGCCTCGTGAAAGAGCATCGCCGCTGCTGATGCTCGGCGCATCCGCCGGCGCCGCGCTGCTGGCTCTGTTGCTCTGCGCCATCCCGCTGCTTTGGGCCGGCGCGCCGGTGCTGCAGGCCTACGGCGTGATGATCCAGGGCGCCTTCGGCTCCCGCTTCGCCATCGCCGAGACCTTGTCCCGCGCCACGCCGCTGGTGCTGACCGGCCTGGCCGCCACCGTCGCCTTCCGGGCCAAGCTGTGGAACATCGGGGCGGAGGGGCAGCTCTATCTCGGCGCCTTGGCGGCGACGGCGCTCGGCTCCGGCGCGCTCGACTGGCCCGCCTGGGCCTTGCTGCCGCTGATCCTGCTGGCCGGCGCGGCCGCGGGTGGGCTGTGGATGGCGGGGCCGACCTTGCTGAAGACCCGGCTCGGCGTCGACGAGGTGGTGACGACGCTGCTGCTCAACTTCGTCGTGCTGCTGTTCATCTCGATGATGCTGGAAGGGCCGATGAAGGACCCGATGAGCATGGGCTGGCCGCAATCGGCGCCGGTGCTCGACGCCGCTACCCTGCCGAAGCTGATTCCGCGCACCCGCGTGCATGCCGGGCTGGTCGTCGCCGTGGTGGCGGCCGTGCTGGTCTGGTTGATGACGACGCGCACGACCTGGGGCTTCGAGATGCGGGCCACCGGCGCCAACCCGTCCGCCGCGCGCTTCGCCGGCATGCCGGTCGGCCGGGTGATGCTGCGCGTCGGCCTGATCTCCGGCGCCCTGGCCGGCCTGGCCGGGGTGGGGGAGGTGGCGGGGCTGAAGGGCTATCTCAGCCAGGATCTGTCGCCCGGCTACGGCTATGCCGGCATCGTCGTCGCCATGCTGTCGCAGCTGCACGCGCTCGGCGTGCTGCTGGCGGCGCTGTTCGTGGCCGCGGTCTTCGTCGGCGCCGACAGCATGAGCCGGGCGATCGGTGTCTCCAGCTACATCGCCAACCTGGTGGTCGCCACCTCCCTGCTGACGGTGCTGCTCTCCGGCATCGTCCTGCGCTACCGGGTGAGGTGGCGATGAGCGACGTCCTCGACATCCTCCTCGCAGCCAGCTTCTGGGCGGCGGCGCTGCGCATCGCCACGCCTCTCATCTTCGGCACGCTGGGCGAGCTGATCTGCGAGCGCGCCGGGGTGCTGAACCTCGGCATCGAGGGCATCTTCACCGCCGGCGCCATGGCCGGCTGGATGTGGGTGTATCAGGGCGGCGACCTGTGGACCGGCGTGGTCTTCGCCGCGGGGGTCGGGGCCGCCTTCGGCCTGCTGCACGCCCTGCTCACCGTGCCGCTCGGCCTGTCGCAGCACGTCACCGGCATCGGCGTCACGCTCCTGGCCGCCAGCCTGTCCTACTTCACCTACCGCATGGTGCTGCCCAACGCCTCGACCCCGCCGCGGATCGAGCCGTTCCAGCCGGTGGCGGTGCCCGGCCTGTCGGACCTGCCCTGGATCGGACCGGTGCTGTTCCAGCAGACGCCGCTGACCTATCTGGCGCTGGCTGCCGTCGCGATCACCGCCTGGGTGCTGTATCGCACGCCGCTGGGCCTGGCCCTGCGCGCGGTCGGCGAGAACCCGGCGGCGGCCGAGGCGCAGGGGATCGGCGTCGTCGCCATCCGCCTCGGCGCGGTGATGGCCGGATCGGCACTGATGGCGGTCGGCGGCGCCTTCCTGACCATGTCGGCCTTCAACGCCTTCTTCTTCGAGATGGTGGCCGGCCGCGGCTGGGTGTGCATCGCCCTGGTGGTCTTCGCCTCCTGGCGGCCCGGCAAGGCGCTGCTCGGCGCCCTGCTGTTCGGCGCCTTCGACGCCTTCCAGGTGCGGCTGCAGCAGCTCGCGGGCGGGGCGGTGCCCTACCAGATCTTCCTGATGCTGCCCTACCTGCTCAGCATCCTCGCCCTGATCGCCATGTCACGCCGCGCCGCGGTGCCGAAGGCGCTGATGGTGCCGTACCGGAAGGGCGAGCGTTAGAGCCCGGCCTGGAATTCGCCCCGGCGGCCGTCTGACGCCGTTTTCTCCGCTTCCGGTGCTCACGGACTCATGTCCGCTGCGCTCCGGTTCTCGAAAACGGCGCCAGCCGACTCACCGGAACGAATTTCAGGCCAGACTCTTAGACTGCGGCGCGCGCCCGTGCTAGGGAAGATGCGTTGCGAGCCGGTCGCAAATCGGGAGCATGGGAATGAGCGAAAAGCTGCGCCTCTATGTCGGTTACGATTCACGCGAGGACATCGCGTGGCAGGTCTGCCGTCATTCGGTGCTGCAGCACGCGTCGAAGCCGGTCGAGGTCACGCCGCTGAAGCTGCCGGAGCTGCGGGCCCAGGGCATCTACACCCGTCCGGTCGACACGCTGGGCTCCACCGAGTTCACCTTCAGCCGCTTCCTGGTGCCGGCGCTGGCCGGGTACCGGGGCTGGGCGGTGTTCTGCGACTGCGACTTCCTGTGGTTCGCCGATATCGCCGACCTCTTCGCCCAGGCTGATGACCGCTACGCGGTGATGGTCGTGCAGCACGACTACCAGCCGAAGGAGGCGGTGAAGATGGACGGCAAGCCGCAGGCCGCCTATCCGCGCAAGAACTGGTCCAGCCTGATGCTGTTCAATTGCGGCCACCCGGCGAATGCCGCGCTGACGCCGGAGGTGGTGAACCGCGAGACCGGCGCCTTCCTGCACCGCTTCCAGTGGTTGAGCGACGATCAGATCGGCTCGCTGGACACCGGCTGGAACTGGCTCGAGGGCTGGTACCCGAAGCCGGCGAAGGGTTATCCGCAGGCAGTGCACTACACCCGCGGCGGCCCGTGGTTCGAGAACTATCAGGATGTCGACTACGCCCAGGAATGGCGCGACGCCGCGGCGGAGGTGCAACGGCTGGGCATCCACGCCTGACCGAGGTTCTTTCGGAGGTTAGGTTTGCGGAGGCGAACCCAACGCTTCCCTTCCCTGTCATTGCCGGCTTGACCCGGCAATCCAGGGGCCACCCAGAACGGCATCGACATTTCCCGGATGCCCGGATCAAGCCCGGGCATGACAGTTATGGGGTGGTCTGAAGCTGCACCCGTCCCACCTATGCCGCCCCATCGACCACGCTCCGCCAGCCCTCGGTAATCGGCAGCAGCAGCGCGGCGGCCTGGGGCAGGAACTGGTCGGCGAAGAAGCGGGCATGGGCCAGCTTGGTCGCGGCCAGCGTGGGGTCGCTGTCGTCGGCGACGGCTGCCAGGGCCGCCCGCGCCATCAGCCAGCCGCCGGCGACCAGGCCGAACATCCGCAGATAATGCACCGCGCTGGCGGCGACGGCGGCCGGGGTGCCGGGCGCGGTCTCCACCACCCAGTCGGTCGCCGCCATCAGCGCCGCCAGGCTCTCCACCAGCCGGTCGCGTATCGCCGCCGCTGCCGGATAAGCGGCCAGCTCCGCCTGGGTGCGCGCCATCTCCTCGAACAGCTGCCGGGCGGCGACGCCGCCGTCGCGCGCGACCTTGCGGAACACCAGGTCGTTGGCCTGGATGCCGTTGGTGCCCTCATATATCGGGGTGATCCGGGCGTCGCGCAGGAACTGGGCGGCGCCGGTCTCCTCGATATAGCCCATGCCGCCATGCACCTGAATTCCGGTGGAGGCGACCTCACAGCCGACATCCGTACTCCAGCCTTTCACCACCGGGGTCAGCAGGTCGACCCGGGCCTGCGCCTTCGCCCGCTCGATCGGGTCTGGATGGCCGCGGGCGAGGTCCAGCGCGGCGCCGGCGCTGTAGGTCAAGGCCCGCGCCGCCTCGGTCAGGCAACGCATCGACAGCAGCATGCGGCGGACATCGGGATGCGCCGCGATCGGAGCGAGAGCGTCGGAGCCGATCGGCTTGCCCTGCACCCGGGTGGCGGCATAGGCCTCGGCCGCCTGGGTGGCACGCTCGGCGATCGCCACGCCCTGCAGCCCCACGGTCAGCCGGGCGTTGTTCATCATCGTGAACATGTACTCGATGCCGCGGTTCTCCTGGCCGATCAGGAAGCCGGTGGCGCCGCCGCCGTCGCCATAGGCCATGACGCAGGTCGGGCTGGCATGGATGCCCAGCTTGTGCTCCAGGCTGACGCAGCGCAGGTCGTTGCGCTCGCCCGGGTTGCCGTCGGCATCGGGCAGCAGCTTCGGCACCAGGAACAGGCTGATGCCCTTGATCCCCGCCGGCGCGTCCGGCGTGCGGGCCAGCACGAGATGGACGATGTTCTCGGCCATGTCATGGTCGCCATAGGTGATGAAGATCTTCTGGCCGGTGATGCGGTAGGTGCCGTCTGCCTGCCGCTCCGCCTTGGTCCGCACCGCGCCGACATCGGAGCCCGCCTGCGGCTCGGTCAGGTTCATGGTGCCGGTCCAGACGCCGGAGACCAGCTTCGGCAGATAGGTGCGCTTCTGCTCATCCGAGCCGTGCGCCTGCAGCGCCTCGACCGCGCCCTGGTTCAGCACCGGGCACAGGCCGAAGGCCATGCTGGCCGACTGCCACATCTCCGCCACCGCCATGGCCACCGCCCAGGGCAGGTCCTGGCCGCCCCATTCGGCCTCGAAGGGCAGGGCATTCCAGCCACCGTCGCGGTATCGGGCATAGGCCTCGCGGAAGCCGGGGGCGGTGCGCACCACGCCGTTCTCCAGCCTGGCGCCCTCGCGGTCGCCGACGGCGTTCAGCGGCGAGATCACCCCGGCCGCCAGCTTGCCGGCCTCCTCCAGCACCGCCTCGACCAGCTCCGGCGTCGTCTCGCTTTTGCCGGGCAATGCGGCGATGCGGTCCAATCCGACCAGATGCCGCAGCACGAAGCGCATGTCGGAGATCGGCGCGGCATAGGCGGTCATCTGACGACTCCCTCGCTCCCCGCTGGTGCGGAGTTTCCCTTTACGTAAAGGGGAGATTTCACTGAACCCGTGCCCAAATCAAGCCCCAGCCGCTTGTCGAGGAAGCTCAGGGCGCGGAGCTCGGCATCGTCCACCGGGGTCCAACTCGGGCTCAGCACCGGCGGGGTGGTGATCGCCTGGGCCCGGTCCAGCATCGCCGTGGTCGGGGCGGTGAAGTCGAAATTGTGCTGCATGCCGGGATAGACGATCAGGCTGACCGCGGCGCCTTTCGACAGCCAGGCGTCGAACAACGTGTCGCAGGCCGCGGCCGGGGTGACCGAGTCGGCCGCGCCCATCAGCACCAGGAGCGGCGTGTCGCCGACCGGCTGGGTGTTGGTCATGTACTGGTCGCAGCGGGGGTAGAGGGCGATGGCCGCGGCGAAATGTGGGGCGGTCTTGGCGATCAGCGCCGTCCGCATCGTGGCCGTGGTGGCGACGGCGGTGGTGCCTCCCTGCGACCAGCCCAGCACGGCGATCTGCTTGGGATTGATTTCCTTGCGGGTTTGCAGGTATTCGAGGGCCCCGACCGCGTCCTTCACGCGCAGCTCGACCGGGATGGTCTGCAGTCCGACCGAAACGATCTCGCGATAGCCGCGCGGGGTGTAGCTGTCGACCAGGAACATGGCGTAGCCGCTGGCGGTCAGCCGGGTGGCCCAGCGGTCATGCGCCGGGGCGTAGCCGCCGGACCCGTGCAGCCCGACCACGGCCGGGAAGGGGCCTGTTCCCTGGGGCAGGAACAGCCGTCCGGTGATCACCTCGCCGGACAGGCTCTTGAATGTCACCGCCTCGGCCGGGGCCATGCCCTGGCCTCGGGCAGGCCGGTGCAGAACCGGCGCCGCAGCCAGCAGCAGGAGGACGATGCACAGGCGCAACATGCTCAATCCGCTTCTCCGTGCGGCAGTCTTTCACGACTCGGTTTTCCAGGGAACCTCGTCCTGTATGAAGCGTTCCCCAGATGCATCGCCTCGTCGCGCCGATGCAGCCGGAGTGAGGAAATGACCGCACAGAAGCCGGCACGGGACGTTCGGATCGATTTCTTTCGTGGTCTCGCGCTGATCATCATCTTCATAAACCATACACCCGGGAACATTGCAGGAATGTTCACGCCGCGGATGTATGGGCTGAGCGATGCGGCGGAGATCTTCATCTTCCTGGCCGGACTGTCCTCGGCCATGGCATTCGGCCGCAGCTTCGACAGGGCCGGGTTCCTGGCGGGCCTGGGCCGGGTGGCGCAGCGCGTCTGGCAGCTCTACCGCGCCCATATCGGCCTGTTCATCGTCATCTGCGGCGTCATCGTCATGGCGAACCGGATGTTCGCCGAGCCGAACTACATCTCTCGCCTGGGCATCGACCGGTTCTTCCAGGACCCGGGCGGGTCGCTGGTGGCGCTGCTGTCGCTGCACTATGTGCCGAACTACTTCGACATCCTGCCGCTGTACATGCTGCTGCTGGCGGCGATCCCGGTCCTGGTGCTGCTGGCGCGGATCTCGCCGGCCCTGGTCGTCGCCACTTCGGCGGTGCTGTATGTCGGCGCCATCGCGGGCGACTGGAACCTGGTGGCCGACAGCACGACCGGCCGGGGCTGGTTCTTCAATCCTTTCGCCTGGCAGGTGCTGTTCGTCGCCGGCTACGGCTACGGCGCCGGCTGGTTTGAGGTGCCGCAGGCGACCCGCGGCCGCATCACCGCGGCGGTGGTTTACCTCGTCTTCTGCGCGGCGCTGGCGCTGTCGCTGGTGCGGCTGGACGGCGGCCTGTTCGCCGGCATGCGCGACATCCTCGAGCCGCTGGCGCGCAAGACCGATGTCGGGCCGCTGCGCCTGCTGCACTTCTTCGCCCTGGCCTATGTGACGATGTCGCTGCTGCGCGCCGCGCCGGGCCTGATCACCCCGCAGCGGGCGGAGCCGGTGGCGCTGATGGGCCGGCACTCGCTATCGGTGTTCCTGCTGGGCATGGCCCTGTCCTTCATCGGCGGCATCGTGCTGGACCAGAGCGGTGCCGGGCTGCTGCCGCATCTGGCGGTCAATCTCGGCGGCATCGCGCTGCTGTGGATCTGGGCCCGCGGTGCTGCCTGGTTCAATGGCCAGCCCTGGAAGACTGGCCGCGGCCGGCCGGCCGCGCCGGTGCC
>NZ_JANX01000311.1 GCF_000767795.1 Inquilinus limosus MP06
GGGCTGACACCTGATCAAAGATTGACCTCCGGCCCGATCGCTTTCAGGCTTCCCTAAAGGGGGACTATCGATGCGGAATTCAAATGCAACTGCAATGGTGCTGACGAGCATTGCACTCGCAGGCTGCTCAAACCATGGCCAGCCAAATCCCACCACCCAAGTTCCGAAGTCCGAAGCGGTGGATGTGATAGTCGAGAACACAGTGGCGCTGGTCTTCTTCGACACCGGTAGTGCTCGATTGGACCAACAAGCCGAACAAACCGTCCGGGCTGCCGCCTTCCATCTTCGGTGTCGAGACACAGGGCGGATCGAGGTCACGGGCAATACGGACCGATCCGGTTCGGAGGCCAGCAATCAGCGCCTGTCAATTCAAAGGGCCGACGCAGTCCGCGACGCGCTGGTCGCCTACGGAGTCCATAAGGACGTACTCATCGTCCGCGGGGCCGGTGAAAACGACCCTCTTGTGCCAACGGCCGATGGCGTCAGTGAACGGCAGAACCGCTGGGCCTTGATCTATGACCCTTCGCCCGAAATCTGCCCCGATCCAATATGATAGGCGAGTGCCGCGGGAACTCTTGGGGTAAGACCAATGCGAAACTTGGCCGCGACAATTATGGCGTGAGCCATGCTCGCCGGATCTGGATCCGCAGCGACGGTCGGGGCCCGGTTGCCCAGGCCCCGGTTCCGTCAGGCCTTCTTCAGCGCCGAAGCCGAGGCTGCGGCGCCCTTTTTAAGGGCGGCGTCCTTCTTCGGCTTCTTGGCTTCCTTCGGCTTGCGCATTTGACCCTTGGCCATGGCATGCCTCCTTCGCTCTTGGGCGCACACATCATAGCGAAACGCCACGGATCGTCATAAAAATTCAATATCGGCGGACGGTGCGAGAGATCCCGTCCCCGGCCGGCCGGATGCGTTATCCTCTCCCCGGCAGACAGGGAGGCGGCGATGACCAGCTATGATGCCATCATCATCGGCACGGGCCAGGCCGGACCGGCGCTGGCGGACCGGCTGAGCCGCGCCGGCCAGCGCGTCGCGGTGATCGAACGCGCCCGCTTCGGCGGCACCTGCGTCAACACCGGCTGCATCCCGACCAAGACCATGGTCGCCAGCGCCTATGCCGCCCGGATGGCGCAGCGCGCCGCCGAATACGGCGTGGTCCTGCCCGGCCCACCCGGCATCGACATGCGGCGGGTCAAGGCGCGCAAGGACGAGGTCTCCGGCCAATCACGGGTTGGCGTCGAGGGCTGGATGCGCGGCCTGGAGAACGCCACCGTGATCCAGGGCCATGCCCGGCTGACCGGGCCGAAGACCGTGCAGGTCGGCGACGAGACCCTGATCGCCGAGCGGATCTTCCTGAATGTCGGCGGCCGGGCCGCGGTGCCGCCGATGCCGGGGATCCGCGACGTGCCGTTCCTGACCAACAGCACGATGATGGACCTGGACACGGTGCCGGAGCATCTGGTGATCGTCGGCGGCTCCTATATCGGCCTCGAATTCGGGCAGATGTTCCGCCGCTTCGGCTCCCGGGTCACGATCATCGAGCAGGGTCCGCGGCTGATCGGCCGCGAGGACGAGGACGTCTCCGACGCCGTCGCCGCCTTCCTGGAGAAGGAGGGCATCGCGATCCGCACCGACGCGAAATGCCTGAGCGTGGTGCCGGACGGCGCCGGCATTGCGGTGACGGTCGACTGCACCGCCGGCGCCCCGGTGGTCCGGGGGTCGCATCTGCTGCTGGCGGTCGGCCGGCGCCCGAACACCCATGATCTAGGCCTGGAGGCCGCGGGCGTCGCCACCGACGAGCGCGGCTACATCACCGTCGACGACACGCTGCAGACCAGCGTGCCCGGCATCTGGGCGCTGGGCGACTGCAACGGCCGCGGCGCCTTCACCCACACCGCCTACAACGACTTCGAGATCGTCGCCGCCAACCTGCTGGACGGCGACAGCCGCCGGGTCAGCGACCGGATCACCGCCTACGCCCTCTACACCGACCCGCCGCTGGGCCGCGCCGGCATGACCGAGGCGGAGGCCCGCCGCTCAGGCCGCCGGCTGCTGGTGGCCAAGCGGCCGATGAGCCGGGTCGGCCGCGCCGTCGAGAAGGGCGAGACCGAGGGCTTCATGAAGGTGGTGGTCGACGCCGGCACCCGGCAGATCCTGGGCGCCGCCATCCTCGGCACCGGCGGCGACGAGGTGGTGCACGGCCTGCTGGACCTGATGTACGCCAAGGCGCCCTACGACGTGATGCAGCGGTCGATGCCGATCCATCCGACGGTGTCCGAGCTGCTGCCGACCCTGCTCGGGTCGTTGGAGCCGCTGCCGTGAGCGGCCGGGACCGCGTCGAGGCCGAGGTGCTGCGGGTGCTGCGCGCCGCGGCCCCGGCGCGCGCCGTCGCCCCCGACGACCGGCTGCTGGAGGATCTGGGCCTCGCCCCCGCCGACGTCACGCGCCTGGCCTGGGACATCGAGCAGGCGCTGGGCGCCGACATCCCGCGCGACGACCTGGCCTCGGTCTTCACCGTCCGCGCCCTGATCGACCTGGTCGACCAGCATTACGACCCTCTGACGGCCGAGCCGAGGCACGGCTGGCACATGTAGGCCGGCTGAAAGCCGCCGGCTGCAAGCCCGCCGGCTTCCGTCAGGCCGATGGCGGATGCGGTCAAATCCGCCGGCGCTCCGATCCTAGAGTGGACAAAACCACGGGGGAGAGCGCGATGCGATCGTTGGTCCTGGCCGCCGTCCTGGCGTTCTCAGGCTTTCCCGCCCTCGCCGCCGATCCGGCGCCGACCGACCCGGTCCCGACCGTGCCGGCCTCCGACCTCACCGGGCTGCAGACCGCCTTCGACCCGATGGGCCCGGCGGTACAGGCGCTGACCCTGCCGGACGGCCGCGTGGTGCATTACATCGACGAGGGCGCCTCGGACTGGCGGCCGGTGCTCTATGTCAGCGGCACCGGCACCAGCGTCCGCGCCTTCGGCATGACCGAATACCTGCGCAGCCTGCGCACGAAGCTGAAGCTCCGCTTCATCGCGGTCGAGCGCAACGGCTTCGGCGACACCGAGTTCCGGCCCGGCTGGACGACGAAGGACTATGCCGCGGAAGTTCGCGCCGTGCTGGACCACCTCGGCGTGCAGCAGACGGCCGCCCTGGCCATCTCCGGCGGCGGCCCCTACCTGGCCGAGATCGCGGCGGAGATGCCGGACCGGCTGATCTCGCTGCACTTCCTGGCCGCGACCTCGGGCTTCGGGCCGGAGAAGAAGGCCTGCCAGATGTCCGACGCCGAGCTGACCGAGGCGATGACATCGGCGCAGAACCCCGAGGCGTGGTGGACCTATCCGGAGACCAGCCCGACCCGCAGGATCCCCGGCTTCGCCGACCGCGCCTATGAGGAGGGCGCCCGCACCTATTTCATCCGCGGCCAGATGGGCGACCTGCGCGGCCAGGTCGCCGAATACCGCCGCTACTGCACCGGGCCGAAGGCCGACGTCACCAGGGTGCAGGTGCCGGTCTATGTCTACCAGGGCACCGCCGACACCTCGGTCCCGCTCGACCAGGCGCGGTACTGGCAGTCGCAGTTCCCGGACGTCCGCAAGGCCCGGATCTACGAGGGCGAAGGCCATGACGTGCAGTACCGCCACTGGGACCAGCTGCTGCTGGACGTCGCCGGCCATTCCGGGCTGACGATGCTGTGCGCCGACGGCACGTCCCAGGCGGTGCCGGAGGCCGACGCCCGGGCGCTGCTGGCCAAGGGAGCCACGCTGGGCATCTGCGCTTGGCGCTGAAGACCGGCTTGCGGGTAGACTATGGCCGGCCCCTGCAGTGAAGGATGCGCGCCATGGCCACCACGCCCCCGCCCCTTGCCCTCGACCTGCCGGCCCCCGGCTTCAGCCTGCCCGGCACCGACGGCCGGACCTATTCGCTCGACGATGTCGCCGGGCCGCGCGGCACGGTGATCGTCTTCATCTGCAACCACTGCCCCTATGTGAAGGCGGTGATCGACCGGCTGGTGGACGACGCCATGACGCTGCTGTCCGAGGGCATCGGCTTCGCGGCGATCTGCTCGAATGACGCCACGGCCTATCCGGAGGACGGCTTCGGGCCGATGAAGGAATTCGACGAGGCGCACGACCTGCCCTTCCCCTGTCTGCATGACGAGGACCAGTCGGTGGCGCGCGCCTATGGCGCGGTATGCACCCCTGATTTCTTCGGCTACGACGCGCAGCGCCGGCTGAAATACCGCGGCCGGCTGGACGAAGGCCGCACCGCCCCGCCTTCGCCGCATGCTCGCCGCGAGCTGGTCGAGGCGATGCTGCAGATCGCCGAGACCGGCCGGGCCCCCGCCGACCAGGTGCCGTCGATGGGCTGCTCGATCAAATGGAAGGCGGCGTGAGGCGCATCGCCTGCCCGCGCCGCCCTGGCTTCATCCGCTCGACAGCACGGCCCGGCCCCGCCAAGGTGCCGGCATGGACACTCTCGGCGAGAACGACCTCCGCCTGATGCAGGGCTTGGCCCAGCAGGTAATGGCACTGCGCCCGGAGCTGGTGAACGGCGATGCCAGCGTCGGCGAGCTGGCCTGGGTCTGGGGCAAAGATGTCGATGCGCTCGGCCGGTTCTGGCGGCACCGGCTGTGGTTCGCCGGCGGCCAGCTGGCCGCCTGGGGATGGGCGCATCTGCCCTATCGGGTGCCGCGCGACGACGGGTCATTCCGCGAGGCCGGGACGGCCAACCTCACCTGGCAGACCCATCCGGACCGGCCTGAGCTGCTGGCCGAGATCCTGGACTGGTACGACGATGTCGCGGCCGACGCGGACCGGTCGCTGACGGTCCAGTCCGGCGATGTCCAGGCGCAGGCCATCGTCGCCGCGCATGGCTACGCATTCGACACGGAAACCGGCGCGGATGACGGGTCCTGGGTGCAGTTCAACGCCAGGGAGCTGACGGAGGTGCCGGAGCCGGCGCTGCCCGATGGCTTCCGCCTCCTGTCGGCCGCGGACGTGCCGGCAGCGGATGCGGTCCGGGCGCATCGCGCTGCGTGGCATCCGTCCGGCCTCACCGAGGCGGCATTCGAGCGGGTGCGGCGGACCTGGCCGTACCGGGCCGACCTGCATCCGCTGGTCGCGGCCCCGGACGGCACATTGGCCGCGACCGCGATCATCTGGCTGGACGAGGCGACGCGGACCGCCGAGTTCGAGCCGGTCGGCACGCATCGCGATTTCCGACGAAGGGGCCTCGGCACCGCGCTGCAGCTGCACGGCATGCGCCTGGCCAGGGCGGCCGGCGCGACCCGGATGCTGGTCGCCTGCCTGGGCGCGCCGGCGCACCCGGCGGCCCGGAATCTCTACTACGGGGTGGGCTTCCGCCCGTTCACGCGGGACCTGCCGCAGATCAAGGCCGCGCGCTAGCGGCCCGAGAGCGCGCTCGTCAGAGGGATTGGGCCACTCCGTCCAGGCGCGGGGACCGTGCGGGGGCGTGCCAGCTCCAATCCTCCTCGGCACGCTCCTCGCGGAGGATCTGCTCCTCATCCTCGACCGGATCGGGACCGCTGAACACCAGTGCCGTCGCCACGAAAACCACCGCCTCCGTCGCCGCGAACATCATCAGCTCCCCGACCATCCTCTCCTCCATCCGTGGGTCATGTCAGGACCAACGGGGCGACGCGGAGTTTTGTCTCGCCCGGACGTCACGGAGTCCGGATCGATCCGACCGGAAGGCCGGCTCGGGCCTCAGCGCCCCGGGAACGCGGCCTCGTACTGCTCCGGCTTGAAGCCCACCAACAGCGTGCCGCCGATGTCGAGCACCGGCCGCTTGATCATCGACGGCTGGTCGAGCATCAGCGCGATCGCCTTCGGCTCGGTCAGGCCCTCACGGGCGGCATCGGGCAGCTTGCGGAAGGTGGTGCCGGAGCGGTTCAGCAGCACCTCCCAGCCGGCCTGCTTCGCCCAGCCCTCCAGCGTGGCGCGGTCGATGCCCGCGGCCTTGTAGTCGTGGAAGGCATAGGCGACGCCGCGGCCGTCGAGCCAAGCCCGCGCCTTCTTCATCGTATCGCAGTTCTTGATGCCGTAGATCGTGACCGGCTTCGCCATTGTGCCTTCGCCCGTTCATCCGTGGTGCCGGCCCGACCATAGGGTCTGCGGCGGCCGGCGTCATCCCCGATACCTGACAGCCGGTGACAGCCATCGCCTGTACAGTGGCGGCGGATCGACCAGCGAGGCATGGGATGGCGAAGACAGCGAAGGCGGCACCGGCAGAGACCTCGGAGGGCCGGTGCCTGTGCGGCCGGGTGCGGGTGGAGATCGGCGTGCCGGCGCGCTGGGCCTGGCACGATCACTCCCGCAACAGCCGGCTGGCGCATGGCGCGGCCTATGCCACTTATGTCGGGTGCTGGCGCAGCCGGGTGCGGATCGTCAAGGGCGAGTCGGCCCTCGCCCGCTTCACCGAGGAGGAGACCGGGCGAATCCGCAGCTTCTGCCGCCATTGCGGCACGCCGGTGCTGTATGAGCGGCCGCACGCGCCGCAGATGGTGAACATCCCGCGCGCCCTGTTCGAGACCCGCACCGGCCGCGAGCCGCTGTACCACATCGGCATCGAGCAGGCGCGGGAATGGACCTGGCGGGGCGAGCCCCTGCGGCCGCTGAAAGGCTTCCCCGGCGTGGTGTGGACGGGACCGAAGCGGAGGAAGAAGCGGCCGCTGCTGGACGAGGCGTTCTAGGCGGCCGCGCGCGCCCGGGCGGCGACCACCGCCGGCGTGTCGTCGATCGGGAAGTGCAGCAGCGCCGCCACCAGCCCGGCGATCGCGGTGGCGATCCAGACCAGGGAGTAGGAACCGGTGATGTCGAAGACAAAACCGCCGGCCCAGGCGCCGAGGAACGACCCGACCTGGTGGCTGAGAAAGCAGACACCGAACAGCGTGCCCAGGTGCCGGGTGCCGAACACCTTGGCCACCAGCCCGCTGGTCAGCGGCACGGTGCCCAGCCAGGTCAGCCCCATCACCGCGGCGAAGACCACCACCGACGCCTCGCTCTTCGGCGCCAGGAAGAAGGCGGCGATGGCGGCGCCGCGGATCAGGTACAGCCAGCCCAGCACCTGCTGCTGGCGGTAGCGCCCGCCGAGCCAGCCGCAGGCCCAGCTGCCGGCCATGTTGAACAGCCCGACCAGTGCCAGCGCCGTGGCGCCCAGCCCCACCGGCATGTGGCACAGCAGCAGGTAGTTCGGCAGATGCGTGCCGATGAAGGCGAGCTGGAAGCCGCAGGTGAAGAAGCCAAGCGTCAGCAGCCGGTAGCCGCGATGGCCCAGCGCCTGCGCCACCGCCGCCCGCAGCGGC
>NZ_JANX01000312.1 GCF_000767795.1 Inquilinus limosus MP06
GGCCCAGCCGTGGTTGTACGAGGTGCCGGACCCGGTGCCCCCGGCGCCGCTCGGCGGGCCGCTCCCGGCCGAGCCGTTGGACTGGTTGCCTGTCCCCCCGGCACCGGGGGTGCCACCGTCAGCTCCGGCCCCGCCGGTGGATCCTCCGCTGGAGGTGCCGCCGGCTCCGGGGTTCATGCCGCCATTGCCGCCCGTTCCTCCGGACCCGCCGTCGACCGCGTTGCCGCTGCCGCCGCCGCCGCCGGCATAGATGATACCCTGGCCCGAAGAGGTCAGGATGACGGCCGAGCGGCCTCCACCGCCGCCTCCGTCTCCGTCGTCATGGGCGTGCCCGCCCGATCCGCCGCCGCAGATACCGCCGACACCGCCGCTGACCTGCCCGACGCCGCCGACCTCGATCTGAAGGCCGTACGACGGGCCCCACTGCGACGTGACCGGGATCGTGGCGCTGACGATCCCTCCAAGGCCGACCGCAGGACCGTGGTCGCCGGAGCCCCCTGACGCAGCGGCCGCCGTCACGGTGATGCTCGTGGTGCCGGGCGGGACAGTGACGGTCGTCACTCCGGGCAGGTTGAAGGTAATGGGACCGCTCCCCGGGGCAATGGTCTGGATCTCGTTATTCGCCATCTCTAATCCTCCTCTCGACTATGAATTTTCGAGCGGCCCAGGCCAAAATGACCGGCTGGTTGCCGCTCGCCAAATGACCCGCTCCTTCGCCCGGCCCGGCCTGTCTCCGGCGCGACACCGATCCTGAGCGGATAGGACACCAAGCTTATTGCATAATATCATATGCGCCTAGTCTCAAATCGGCGCGACTGATAAGTCCGGATGCCTTGCACTGCCGGAAAGGCCGAGGAGTCTCGGGCGAGCGGCCGGTGGTCCTACTCCGCCGCCCCCGGCGCGGGACCGGCCGGGCGCGGGAAAGCGCGGCCCCAGCGGTCGCGCGACCACAGGCGGAAGCGGTCGAGCACCAGGTACAGCACCGGGGTGGTGTACAGCGTCAGCACCTGGCTGACGATCAGCCCGCCGACGATGGCGATGCCCAGCGGCTGGCGCAGCTCGCTGCCGGCGCCGAAGCCGACGGCCAAAGGGATGGCGCCGAAGATCGCCGCCATCGTCGTCATCAGGATCGGCCGGAAGCGCAGCAGGCTGGCCTGCAGGATCGCCTCGCGCGGGGTCAGGCCGCGGCTGCGCTCCGCCTCCAGCGCGAAGTCGATCATCATGATCGCGTTCTTCTTGACGATGCCGATCAGCAGGATGACGCCGATCATCGCGATCAGGCTGAACTCGGTGTCGAACAGCATCAGCGCCAGCACCGCCCCGACCCCGGCCGAAGGCAGGGTCGACAGGATGGTGATCGGGTGGATCGTGCTCTCATACAGGATGCCCAGCACGATATAGACCGCCGCCAGCGCCGCCAGGATCAGGATCGGCTCGTTGCTCAGCGAGCTCTGGAACACCTGGGCGGTGCCCTGGAAGCTGCCATGGATGGTCGACGGCATGTGGAGATCCACCATCGCCCGCTGCACCGCCGCCGCGGCGTCGCTGAGCGACTTGTCCGGCGGCAGGTTGAAGGAGATGGTGGTCGCCGCGAACAGGCCCTGGTGGTTGATCGACAGCGGCGTGTTGCCCGGCCCGTAATGGCTGATCGCCGACAGCGGCACCATCGTCTCCTTCGCCGTGCTGACGGCGGCGCCGCTGGAGGTGCCCTTGCGGCCGGCATTGGCCAGGGCGTTGGTGTTGGCGTTGGCGGCCGACTGCGCCGCCAGGCTGGCCGTGCCGGTGCCGGTGGCGCTGGCCGGGGCGTTGGTGCTGGCAGTGCCGCCGGCGCTGCCGCCCGAGGTGCTGATGTACAGGTTCTTCAGCGTCTCCGGGCTCTGCCAATATTGCGGCGCCACCTCCATCACCACGTGATACTGGTTGATGGCGCTGTAGATGGTCGACACCTGGCGCTGGCCGAAGGCGTCGTAGAGGGTGTTGTCGATCTGCTGCGGCGTGATGCCGAGGCGCGCCGCGGTGTCGCGGTCGATGATGATGTCGGTCTCGACGCCCTTCTGCTGCTGGTCGGAGTTGACGTCGGCCAGGGTCGGGTCGGCCTGCAGCGCCTGGGTCAGCTTCGGCCCCCATTCCTGCAGCTCGGCCGAGGAATCCGACTGCAGCGTGTACTGGTAGGCGGCGTTGCTCTGCCGCCCGCCGGCGCGGATGTCCTGGGCCGAGACCAGGAACAGCTGGCCGCCCGGCACCACCGCCAGCTTGCCGCGCAGTCGGGCGATCACCTCGTCGTCGCTGACGCCGCGCTCGGACAGCGGCTTCAGGGTGACGAAGACCTGGCCGGTGTTGGTCTGCGACCGGCCGCCGCCCCCGCCGCCGGTGAAGCCCACGACGCTGTCCACCGCCGGGTCGGTGCGGACGATGTCCATCAGCTGCGCCAGCTTCTGCTGCATCGCCTGGAACGAGATGCTCTGGTCCGCGACGATGCCGCCGACCAGCCGGCCGGTGCTCTGCTGGGGGAAGAAGCCCTTCGGGATGATCGCGAACAGCGCGACGTTCAGGCAGACCACGCCGAACAGCACCAGGATGACGAAGCCGCTGTGGCGCAGCGCCCAGCCCAGGCTGCGCTCATAGACCCGCATCACCCGGGCCAGCGGGCCGGGGCCGCTGTCAGGCCGCGGCCGGCGGCGCAGCAGCAGGGCGCACAGCATCGGCGTGGTGGTCAGCGAGATCGCCATCGACACGGCGATGGCGATCGACAGGGTCAGGGCGAATTCGCGGAAGATGCGGCCGACCAGCCCGCCCATCAGCAGGATCGGGATGAACACCGCCACCAGCGAGATGCTGATCGACAGCACGGTGAAGCCGACCTCGCGCGCACCGCGCAACGCCGCCTGGCGCCGCGGCATGCCGGCCTCGATGTGGCGGGAGATGTTCTCCAGCACCACAATGGCGTCGTCGACGACGAAGCCGGTGGCGATGGTCAGCGCCATCAGCGACAGGTTGTCGAGGCTGTAGCCGACCAGGTACATGGCGCCGAAGGTGCCGATGATCGAGACCGGCACCGCCACCGCCGGGATGATAGCGGCGCGCGGGTCGCGCAGGAAGGCGAACACCACCAGCATCACCAGCAGCACCGAGATCACCAGCGTCAGCTGGGTGTCGTTCAGCGAGGCGCGGATGGTGCCGGTGCGGTCCGCGGTCGGGGTGATGTCGATGTCCCGCGGCATGGCGGCGCGCAGATGCGGCAGCTCGGCCATCACCCGGTCAACCGTGTCGATGATGTTGGCCCCGGGCTCGCGGTACAGCACCACCAGCACTGCCGGCTTGCCGTCCGCCAGGCCGGCGTTGCGCAGATCCTCGACCGAATCCTGGACGTCGGCGATGTCGGACAGCCGCACCGTGGCGCCGTTGCGGGCGGCGATCACCAGCGGCTTGTACTCCGCGGCCGTGCTGGCCTGGTCGTTGCTGTAGATCTGGAAGTGCCGGCCGGCCTCCTCGATCGCCCCCTTCGGACTGTTGGCGTTGGCCGCGGCCAACGCGGCCCGGACATCCTCGAGCCCGATGCCGTACTGCGCCAGCGCCTGGGGGTTCAGCTCGACCCGCACCGCCGGCAAAGCCGCGCCGCCCAGCGTCACCTGGCCGATGCCCTCGATCTGCGACAGCCGCTGCTCCAGCACGTTGCTGGCGGCGTCGTAGATCTGGCCGCGCGTCAGGGTCGGCGAGGTCAGCGCCAGGATCAGAACCGGCGCGTCGGACGGGTTGACCTTGCGGTAGGTCGGGTTGCTGCGCAGCGCCGCCGGCAGGTCGGCCCGGGCCGCGTTGATCGCCGCCTGCACGTCCCGCGCGGCGCCGTCGATGTCGCGGTTCAGGCCGAACTGCAGGATGATGCTGGCCTGGCCGACCGAGCTGCGCGAAGTCATCTGGGTGACGTCGGCGATGGCGCCGAGATGCCGCTCCAAGGGGCTGGCCACCGTCGCCGCCACCGTCTCCGGGCTCGCTCCCGGCAGCGAGGCGGAGACCGAGATGGTCGGGAAGTCGACCTGCGGCAGCGGCGACACCGGCAGCTTCAGATAGGCGAAGAACCCGGCCAGGACGATGCCGAGGGTCAGCAGCGTCGTCGCCACCGGCCGGGCGATGAAGGGGGCGGAAAGGTTCACGCCCCCTCCTCCCCGGTGCTGAAGCGGGAGCGCGGCCGGCGGCCGGTGAGGCGCTGGGCCAGCCGGTCGAAGGCCAGGTAGATCACCGGGGTGGTGAACAGGGTCAGCAGCTGGCTGACCACCAGGCCGCCGACGATGGCGACGCCCAGCGGCCGGCGCAGCTCCGACCCCATGCCGGTGCCCAGCATCAGCGGCAGGGCGCCCAGAAGCGCCGCCATGGTGGTCATCAGGATCGGCCGGAAGCGCAGCAGGCAGGCCTGGAAGATGGCCTCGCGCGGCGGCTTGCCCTCCTCGCGCTCCGCCTGCAGCGCGAAGTCGATCATCATGATCGCGTTCTTCTTGACGATGCCGATCAGGAGGATGATGCCGATGATCCCGATCACATCCAGCCCGTCACCCGCCGCCATCAGCGCCAGCAGGGCGCCGAGGCCCGCCGACGGCAGGGTGGAGAGGATCGTGACCGGGTGGATGAAGCTCTCGTAGAGCACGCCCAGCACGATGTACATCGTCGCGATCGCAGCCAGGATCAGCAGTGCCTCATTGGCCAGCGAGGACTGGAAGGCGGCGGCCGAGCCCTGGAAGGCGGTGACGAAGCTGTCGGGCAGGCCGACCTCGGTCTCGGCCTTCTGGATCGCGTCGACCGCGGCGCCGAGCGACGATCCCGGCGCCAGGTTGAAGGAGATCAGCGTCGCCGGGAACTGCCCGAGGTGGGTGATCTGCAGCGGCCCGGCCCGCTGCTCGACCTTGACGATGGCCGACAGCGGCACCTGCCCGCCGGAGGAAGTCGAAGACGGCAGGTACAGCGCCTTCAGCCCGTCCAGCGACTGCTGCAGCGACGGCGCCGCCTCCAGGATCACGCGGTACTGGTTGGCCTGGGTGTAGATGGTCGACACGATGCGCTGGCCGAAGGCGTCGTAGAGGGCGTTGTCGATCGTCGCCGGGGTGATGCCGAAGCGGGCGGCGGTGGCGCGGTCGATCACCAGGTCCACCGCCAGCCCCTGCTGCAGGTAGTCGCTGGCGACGTCGGTGATCTCCGGCACCCGCTGCAGCCGCTGCATCAGTTTCGGCACCCATTCCTGGAACTGGTCGAGATCGGCGTTCTGCAGCACGAACTGGTACTGGGTGCGGCTGACGGTGGAATCGATCGTCAGGTCCTGCACCGGCTGCAAGTAGAGGGTGATGCCCGGCACGCCCACCGTCTCGCCGCGCAGCCGATCGATCACCGCGCCGGCATCGGCGCTGCGCTGGCCCAGCGGCTTCAGCGTGATCAGGAACCGGCCGCTGTTCAGCGTGGTGTTGGTGCCGTCGACGCCGATGAAGGAGCTGAGGCTCTCGACATCCGGGTCCTTCAGGATCGCCTCGGCCAGCGCCGACTGGTGCTTCGCCATCTCGGCATAGGAGACGGTCTGCGCCGCCTCGGAGATGCCCTGGATCATCCCGGTGTCCTGCTCCGGGAAGAAGCCCTTGGGAATGACGACATAGAGCGCGATGGTCAGCGCCAGCGTCGCCACCGCCACCAGCAGGGTCAGCGGCTGATGGTCCAGCACCCAGCCCAGCGCCTTTCCGTACCGGCCGATGATCCAGTCGAAGGCGCGCTCGGCGCCGCGGTCGAAGCGGCCGCGCTCGGCCTGCGGCCGGTGGCGCAGCAGCTTGGCGCACATCATCGGCACCAGGGTCAGCGACACCACGGCCGAGATCACGATGGTGACCGCCAGGGTGACCGCGAATTCGTGGAACAGCCGGCCCACCACCTCGCCCATGAACAGAAGCGGGATCAGCACGGCGATCAGCGACACGGTCAGCGAGATGATGGTGAAGCCGATCTGCTCGGCCCCCTTCAGCGCCGCCTGCAAGGGCCGCTCGCCCTCCTCGACGAAGCGGGCGATGTTCTCGATCATCACGATCGCGTCGTCGACGACGAAGCCGGTGGCGATGGTCAGCGCCATCAGCGACAGGTTGTCGAGGCTGAAGCCCAGCAGGTACATCGCCGCCAGGGTGCCGACCAAGGACAGCGGCACCGACAGGCTGGGGATGATGGTGGCCGCGGCGGTGCGCAGGAACAGGAAGATCACCATCACCACCAGCGCCACGGCCAGCATCAGTTCGAAGCCGACATCGGCGACCGAGGCGCGGATGGTGACGGTGCGGTCGCTGAGCACCGCGACCTCCGCCGCCGCCGGCAGGCTGGCCTCGAGCTGCGGCAGGATGGCCTTGATGCCGTCCACCACCGCGATGACGTTGGCGCCGGGCTGGCGCTGGATGTTGACGATGATCGCCGGCGTCGTGTTCGCCCAGGCGGCGAGCTTGCCGTTCTCCGGCCCGCTGACCACGGTGGCGACGTCGGACAGGCGGATCGGCGCGCCGTTGCGGTAGGCCACGACGACATCGTTGTAGTCCTGCGCCCGGGTGATCTGGTCGTTGGCGTTGATCGTCGACGACCGGGTCGGGCCGTCGAAATTGCCCTTCGGCGTGTTGACGTTGACGTTGCCCAGCGTGGTGCGCACGTCGTCGATGGCGAGGCCGTAGGCGGCCAGGGCCTGCGGGTTCACCTGGATGCGCACCGCCGGCCGGGCGCCGCCGCTGAGGCTGACCAGGCCGACGCCGGGCTGCTGCGAGATCTTCTGCGCCAGGCGGGTGTCGACCAGGTTCTGCAGGTCGGTCAGCGGGATCGTCTTCGAGGTGACGGCCAGCGACAGGATCGGCGCGTCGGCCGGGTTGACCTTGGCGTAGATCGGCGGCGCCGGCAGGTCGCCCGGCAGCAGGTTGCCGGCGGCGTTGATCGCGGCCTGCACCTCCTGCTCCGCCACGTCGAGGCTGAGGTCGAGGTTGAACTGCAGGGTGACGACCGAGGCGCCGGCCGAGCTGGCCGAGGTCATCTGGCTCAGCCCCGGCATCTGGCCGAACTGCTTCTCCAGGGGCGCGGTGACCGAGGAGGTCATCACCTCCGGGCTGGCCCCGGGATAGAAGGTCTGCACCTGGATGGTCGGGTAGTCGACCTCCGGCAGAGCCGACAGCGGCAGGAAGCGATAGGCTACGGCGCCGACCAGCAGGATCGCCGCCATCAGCAGCGAGGTGCCGACCGGCCGCAGGATGAACGGACGCGAGGGGTTCATCGCGGTCCTCCGGCGGAGTGACCAGCACTGCGCATTTCATCCT
>NZ_JANX01000313.1 GCF_000767795.1 Inquilinus limosus MP06
GGCGCGGCGGAGGCGGCCGGCGCGAACCGGGCCCGGTGACGCGTGGTGACCGGGGCGGCCGGATGCAGGCCATGCGCGTCGATCGGGATCTGGTGCAGCTCGATCGTGCCCGAGTCCGCATCGAAGGTCGCGGCCAGGCGGTACCAGCGCCGCTCGGCCAGGGGTACGCCCGTGGAATACTCCGCGGTCTCGGCGCCGTTGCCGAGCCGCAGGGCCAGGGCGCCGCGATCGTCGAGGCACAAGGCGAAGCCACGGCGCGTCGCCTCCGACCAGGTGCCGGCCAGGGCCTGCGCGCCGCTGGCCGGCCGGGTCGGCCAGGCCAGGACGTGGAGGGTGAAGCTGGCGGGCGGGTCCGCCAGCACCGGCAGCTCGATGTGGGAGCCGAGGCGGATGGGCTGCACCCGTCCGGGATAGGTGCCGCTCGCCTCGGTCGGCACCTCCTCCTCGCGATAGCCCTGCCCGTCGGGGCCCGTCTGGGGCGACAGCAGGCGCACGATGTCGGCCCGGAACGAGTCGATGCCGAGGCAGCTGACCTGGATGTTGACCACATCGCCCAGAGCCGCGGTAACCGCATCGGCATAGGCCAGTATCGCGCGGTCCGGATCCGGGGCGGCGGGCGGCGGCGACACGGGCGGCGGCAGCGCCGGTTCTCCGAGGGCGGCGGCGAGGTCGTGCCCGGTCAGGGCGTGCCAGCGCAGCTTGAACACGGTCCACTCGGCCTCGGCGAGATCGGTGAAGACGATGCCGGGCACCGGCACCGGACGCAGCGGCTGTCCCTCCATCCGCGCCAGCAGCCAGCGGGCCCGCGGTTCCAGGACGATCAGGCAGTGCTTGCCCTCGACCGGCAGGCTGCGCATCCGGATCAGGACGGCCTGCAGCTCGGGGCTGTGCAGCCCGAAGGGGCGGCTGCGGAACTCCCGCGCGAGGTCGAGGCGGGACGGGTCGATTTCATACATCGGATGGGGCGCGCCGCCGCGGGCGGGTCCTGTGTTGGTGGCGGAAACAGCCGATCTCTGTCACGGTTTGGCTTAATGCGCAATTCAAACCATATTTTTTGGTTGAAACGGCATAGCGTGAGTGCTTAGGGTTGCGGGAACGGCAGCTTGAACATCAAAAATCGGGGAGGGCGACATGCTGTCCACCAGCAGGCGCGGGCTGTTGAGGGGTGCCGGATCTCTGTCCCTGGCGATGGCCTTGAACGGCCTCGCGCCGGGGCGCGGCGTGGCGGGCCAGCCGATCAGCTTCGTCGGATGGACGTTCCGGCCGGACATGGTTCAGGGCTATGTCGACTACTTCAACAAGAAGTACGACGAGCAGGTCAACTACTCGACCCTGCCCTGGCCGCAGTTCCACCAGACGCTGGAGGCCAGGGCCTTCGCGGGCGAAGTGGTGGATGTGATGTACTGCTTCCACTCCTTCCGCGAACGCTGGTCGCAGACCGGGCTGATCCGGCCGCTGGACGATCTTCCAGGAGTCGACGAGATCAAGGCGGCGATGGCGCCGGCCAATCTGGAGAGCCTGAAGAACAAGAACGGCCAGCTGATCGCCCTGCCGTACTACCTCGCCCTCTACATCATGATCACCAACGAGCCGATGCTGCAGCAGGGCGGCTTCCAGGCCCCGGCAGCGAGCTGGGACGAGCTGATCGAGCACTGCGTCAAGCTGAAGAAGGACGGGGCCTCGGAATACCCGTACCTGCCGAACTGGAACCCGACGGTGACGGGAACGACGACGCAGTTCCTGACCGACTGCTTCGCCGATGGCGCCATGGTCTTCGACGCCGACAACAGGCTGGTGATCGACCAGGATCCGGGCGTCGCCCAGGTGATGGAGCGCTGGCAGCGCATCTACGGGCTGGGCCTGGTGACGCCGGAGATCTTCACCAAGCCGTCGACCACCGATGTGCACCGGATGATGTTCACCGGTCGCTACGCCTATCACAGCAACCACTCGAACTACCTGCAGACGATCGCCAGCAACACCAAGGAATCCCTGCTGGCGCCGAAGAAGGCGAAGATGACGGCCTATCCCGGCAAGACCGGCGATACCTACATGTGGACCGATTCCTACGTCCTCAACGCCAACACCACGGCGCTGGAAAGCGCTTGGAAGCTGATGCGGTTCGTCGGCGCGAACCTCGACAAGGACTGGACCGTCCAGCGGAAATGGGCGATCGCGACCGGCCTCGACAACCCGTACCCCGCGCTCTACGAGGAGCCGGAGGTGATCTCCTCCTATGCCAACTGGATCGACCTGCCGCTGCTGCGCCGGCAGTTCGAGAAGGGCAAGGTGATCAGCGCCTTCAAGGAGGCCTGGTACCCGGAATACGACGCCCGGGCGGTGCCGATCCTGCACGACATGATCCGCAAGACCATTACCGTCGGCGACGCGATCAAGCAGCTGGTCGCGCTGCAGCGGTCGCTGGCGTGAGGCGGCCCGGGCATGGCGCAGACGATCACGACAGGGGGCGGAATCCCCGCCGGTCAGGCCGGGCGCGACGCCGCGGCCCCGCGGCGTCGGGGGCGCCGTGCGGATGCCTGGTTCACCGCCTGGATGGCGGGGCCGGCCCTGTTCGTCATCGCCCTCGTCGTCTTCGTGCCGCTGGTCTATTCGGTCTGGCTCAGCTTCGCCGAGGTCGACCTGCTGAAGCGGGGCGGCCCGGCGATCGAGATCTTCGGGATGAGCCTGCCGCTGTACCGCTTCACCGGGCTGCGGAACTATCTCGGCACGCTGTCCGATCCGCAGTATTGGCAGGCGCTGGCGCGCACCGTCTATTTCGTCGCCCTGTTCGTGGCCGAGGCGACGCTGGTCGGGCTGGCCATGGCGCTGGTGCTGAACGCCCGGTTCCGTGGCCGCGGGCTGATGCGGGCGATGCTGCTGATCCCGTGGTCGCTGTCGCGCATCGCGGTCGGCATCCTCTGGCTCGGCATGCTCGACGCCGATTTCGGCGCGGTGAACGGCGTGCTGTACCGCCTCGGCCTGATCGACACCTACATCTCGTTCTTCAGCGACGGCTTCACGGCGCTGAACGCGCTGATCGTGGTCTATGTCTGGAACCAGGCCCCGTTCGCCGCGATCCTGTTCCTGGCCGGGCTGCAGTCGATCCCGTCCGACCTCTACGCCGCCGCGGCGGTCGACGGCGCCGGCTTCTGGCGCAAGCTGTGGCACATCACGCTGCCGTCGCTGCGGCCGATGATGTTCCTGGTGCTGGTCCTGGCCACGGTCAACGGGTTCCTGATGCTCGACCTCATCTACGTGATGACGTCGGGCGGGCCGGGCAACGACACCACCACCGTGTCCTGGCTGGGCTACCGGGTGGCCTTCAACTTCTTCAAGTTCGGCCCCGGCACCGCGATCCTGTTCACCCTGACCCTGATCTGCGTGGCCCTGACCTTCGTCTACCACCGGCTGGTCCTGGCGCGCTTCCAGGCGGAGTAGGGGCCCGATGTCCGCATCCTCCAGCATCCGGCCGGTCGGGCGATGGATCTCCGCCCGGGGCATCTACGCCGCCGTCGTCATCGTCGCGCTGTGGCTGGCCGGCCCGTTCCTGTGGCTGGTCGTGACCAGCATCAGCGACCAGCGCGACCTGCTGGCCCGGCCGATGCCGCTGATCCCGCCGCATCCGAGCCTCGACAACTACGCCAAGATCCTCGGGCTGGTGGAGTTCCACGCCAGCCACCAGACGGCGCAGATCCTGCCGGCGCTGTGGAACAGCATCGTGGTGACGCTGGTGGTCACCGCGGTCAACGTCGTCGCCGGCAGCATGGCCGGCTACGCCTTCGCGCGCAGCCGCCATCCGCTGATGGGGATCACGCTCTACGCCGTCCTGTTCACCCGCATGCTGCCGGTGGTCGTGCTGATGCCGGCCCTGTTCCTGATCATGAAGCAGATGGGGTTCCAGAACACGCTCAGCGGCCTGGTGCTGGCCTACTGCTCCTTCACCTTCCCGTTCACCATCTGGATCATGAAGGCCTATTTCGAGACGATCCCGCGCGAGCTGGAGGAAAGCGGCCTGGTCGACGGCTGCACCCGGTTCCAGGTGTTCAGCCGGATCGTGCTGCCGATCTCCGGCCCCGGCCTCGTCGCCGGCGGCGCCTTCACCTTCGTCCTGTGCTGGAACGAGTTCCTGGTGGCCCAGATCCTGAACTCGAAGCCGGGCACGACGACGCTGCCGCCGGTCATCGCCGGCATGGTGGGGCAGGCGAACATCGAATACTCGGTGATCGCGGCCTCCGGCTTCCTGTCGGCGGTTCCGGCCGTCGTCCTCGCCCTGATCTTCCAGCGCTACATGGTCCAGGGACTGACCGCGGGCTCGGTCAAGGGCTGACGCCCTGCCCCCGCTTCCGCATGAAAGGATTGGATGATGACCCACGCTTCGCCCATCGGGCACCCCGCTTTCTTGGACGGGGCCGCGAAGAAGCTCCTGATCGACGGCAAATGGGTCCCGGCGGCCTCGGGCCGGACCTTCGACACGATCGATCCTTCGACCGGCGCCGTGCTGGCCAGCGTGGCGGAAGGCGACCGGGAGGATGTCGACCGGGCCGTCGCCGCCGCGCGCCGCGCCTTCGAAGGGCCGTGGAGCAAGCTGAAACCCTATGACCGGCAGCAGATCATCCTGCGCCTGGCCGAGCTGGTCGACCGCCACTTCGACGAGCTGACCCTGATCGACACGCTGGACATGGGCGCGCCGATCGGCCGAACCCGGGCGTCGCGCCGCCGCCTGCTGGGCCTGCTGCGCTACTACGCCGGCATGGCCACGGCGCTGCACGGCCACACGGTCGAGAACTCGATGCCCGGCGACTACGTCACCTACACGCTGAAGGAGCCGGTCGGCGTCGTCGGGGCGATCACGCCCTGGAACGGGCCGCTGGTGTCGTGGATCTGGAAGGTCGGGCCGGTCCTGGCCACCGGCTGCACCATGGTCCTGAAGCCGGCGGAGGAATCGCCGCTGTCGGCGCTGCGCATGGGTGAGCTGCTGCTGGAGGCCGGCCTGCCCGACGGCGTGGTCAACATCGTCACCGGCCATGGCGAGACGGCCGGGGCGGCGCTGGCGGCGCATCCCGG
This sequence comes from Inquilinus limosus MP06, assembly GCF_000767795.1. Taxonomy (GTDB): domain Bacteria; phylum Pseudomonadota; class Alphaproteobacteria; order DSM-16000; family Inquilinaceae; genus Inquilinus; species Inquilinus limosus_E. The sequence goes on from NZ_JANX01000313.1 coordinate 5,065, forward strand.
CGTCGACAAGGTGGCGTTCACTGGGTCCTTCGAGACCGGACAGAAGATCGTCCAGGCCTCGGTCGGCAACCTGAAGCGGGTGACGCTCGAGCTCGGCGGCAAGTCCCCCGACATCGTCTTCTCCGATGTCGACATGGATCTCGCCGTGCCCGGCGCGGCGATGGCCGCCTTCGCCAATTCCGGCCAGATCTGCAGCGCCGGCACGCGCCTCTATGTCGAGCGCGGCGTCTATGACGAATTCGTCGAGCGGGTGGCCGCGTTCGGCCGGTCGCTGAAGGTCGGGCGCGGCGTCGACCCGGATGTCCAGATCGGGCCCCTGGTGTCCGAACAGCAGCTGCGCCGCGTCTCCGGCTATTTCGACGTCGGGCGGCAGGAGGGCGCGCGCCTGGTCACCGGCGGCAGCCGCCTGGACGGGGAAGGGCTGGCCCAGGGCTATTTCGTGGCGCCGACCGTGTTCGCCGACGTGCATGACGAGATGCGCGTGTCGCGGGAGGAGATCTTCGGCCCGGTGCTGAGCGCCGTCCCCTTCACCGATATCGAGGAGGTCGCCCGCCGGGCCAACGACACGATGTACGGCCTGGGCAGCGGCGTGTGGACCCGCGATGTCGGCAAGGCCCACTACCTGGCCAAGGCGATCCGCGCCGGGTCGGTCTGGGTCAACTGCTACCAGACGATGGACCCGGCCATGCCCTTCGGCGGCTACAAGTCGAGCGGCTACGGGCGGGAATCCGGCATCCAGCAGTTCGACGACTACCTGAACACCAAATCCGTCTGGATCCGGACGGCCTGATGTCGGCCCTGTTCTCGCCGATCACCCTCGGGGGCATGACGCTGCGCAACCGCATCGTCGTGTCCCCGATGTGCCAGTATAGCGCCCCGGGCGGGGCGGCGTCGGCCTGGCATTTCCAGCATCTCGGCCAGTTCGTCGTGTCCGGGGCCGGGCTGATGATGATCGAGGCCACGGCGGTCGAGGCGGCGGGGCGGATCACGCCCCTGTGCCTCGGCCTCTACACCGACGGGCAGGAGGCGGCGCTCGGCCGTATCCTGGAGGTCTGCCGCGCGGTCGGCGACGCCCGCATCGGCATCCAGCTGGCGCATGCCGGCCGCAAGGCCTCCTGCGACCTGCCCTGGCATGGCGGCGCCGCGCTGCCGGCGGGGGAGGGAGGCTGGCCGGTCGTCGGCCCCTCGCCTGTGGCCTATGACGAAACCCGGCCTGTCCCGCACGGGCTGGATCGCGACGAGCTGGACCGCATCCGCGACGCCTTCGCGACCGCGGCCCGGCGGGCCGCGCGGCTGGGGATCGACGCGGCCGAGCTGCACGCCGCCCATGGCTATCTGCTGCACAGCTTCCTGTCGCCCGTCAGCAACCGGCGCGACGACGCCTATGGCGGGTCGCTCGACAACCGGATGCGCTTCCCGCTGGAGGTGGCGGCGGCCGTCCGCGACGCCTGGCCTGCCGGCCGCATCCTCGGCGCCCGGGTGAACAGTTCGGACTTCCTGGACGGCGGCGGCACGCTCGACGACACCATCGCCTTCGCCGCCGGGCTGAAGGCGATCGGCTACGACTATGTCTGCGTGTCGAGCGGCAGCCTGGTCGGGGGCCAGCGCTTCCCGAACCATCCGGGATACCTGCTGCCCGACGCGGCCCGGCTGCGGGCCGAGGCCGGGATCGCGACCCAGGCCGTCGGCCTGATCGCCTCGCCCCGCCTCGCCGAGGAGGCGGTGGCGGGCGGGCAGGTCGACATGGTCGCGATGGCGCGCGCCTTCCTCGACGATCCGCGCTGGGTCTGGCACGCCGCCGAAACGCTGGGGGCGAAGGTCGACTATCCGGTCCAGTACGGGCCGGCCCATCCCGGCCGCTGGCCCGCGGCGGCGTCGAGGCCGTTCGCCGCCGCCTGACATCTCAACCTCTGCCACCACCGAAAGGGACCGCACCATGGCCAATCTCCGGCACAATCCGGCGTCGATCGCGGCGCCGACGAACAACCTCTATGCCCATGGGGTGGAGGTCCCGGCCGGCAGCCGGGGCCTCTACGTCGCGGGCCAGGTCGGCACCCGGCCCGACGGATCGATCGCGCCGGACGTGCCGGGCCAGGTGGAACAGATCATGGCCAATATCGAGGCGATCCTGGGCGAGGCCGGGATGGGCTTCGGCGACGTGGTGAAGATCACGGCCTACTGCCTGAAGGCGGAGGACATCTTCACCTAT
>NZ_JANX01000314.1 GCF_000767795.1 Inquilinus limosus MP06
GACGAAGCCGTCGGACGTCGGGGCCACCGACCAGTCGCGGCCGGCGAGGTGCAGCGGCGCCCCGGCCGATTCGATGGCGCGGGTCAGCACCGCCACCGCCGTGTCGTTCTTCTGCGGCGCCACCACCATGGGCACGCCGGGCTTGGCAATGGCCGCCTTCTCCGCCGCGATCGCCTCGATCGTGTCGCCCAGGAACTGCATGTGGTCCATGGACAGGCGGGTGATCGCGGTCGCGGCCGGGCGCGGCACCACATTGGTGCTGTCGTAGCGGCCGCCGAGGCCGACCTCGAGCAGCACCACATCCGCCGGCACCTCGGCGAAGGCCAGGAAGGCGGCGGCGGTGGTCGCCTCGAAGAAGGTCACCGGCTGGCCGGCATTGGCCGCCTCGACCCGCTCCAGCAGGTCGACCAGCGCCGCGCTGCCGATCAGCGACCCGGCCAGGCGGATGCGCTCGTGGAACCGCACCAGATGCGGCGAGGTGTAGACATGGACGCGATAGCCCGCCTGCTCCAGGAAGGCGCGCAGGAAGGCGGTGGTCGATCCCTTGCCGTTGGTGCCGCCGACATGGACGACCGGCGGCAGGCGCAGCTGCGGGTCGCCCAGCGCGGCCAGCAGCCTTTCGGTGCGGCCCAGAGACAGGTCGATCCGCTTCGGATGCAGATGGGTCAGCCGGTCGAGCGCGGCCTCGACGGCGGCCGCCTGGACGGCATCCGCCTGCGCGTCAGGCACGATAGGCGGGCTCGCCCTCGATCGCGGCCGCGGCGGCGATGTCGGCCGGATCGACCACGATCTCGACCGGGGCCGGATGGACGCCGCCCATCAGATGGCCGAGGGTGCGGATCAGGGTCTCGCGCAGGTCCTTGCGCACCACCACCACGTCGACCATGCCGTGGTCGAGCAGGTATTCGGCGCGCTGGAAGCCCTCTGGCAGGGTCTCGCGGATCGTCTCCTCGATCACCCGGGCACCGGCGAAGCCGATCTGCGAGCCGCGCTCGGCGATGTGGATGTCGCCGACCATGGCGAAGGAGGCGGTGACGCCGCCCGTTGTCGGGTCGGTCAGCACCACGATGTAGGGCAGGCCGGCATCCTTGACCTGCTCGACCGCGATGATCGAGCGCGGCATCTGCATCAGCGACAGGATGCCTTCCTGCATGCGGGCACCGCCGGAGGCCGGCACCACCACCAGCGGCGCGTGCTGCATCACCGCCAGCTTGGCGGCGGCAACCAGCCCCTCGCCCACCGCCATGCCCATCGACCCGCCCATGAAGCCGAAGTCGAAGGCGGCGATGACGGTGTCCTGCCCGCCCATCTTGCCATGGGCGACGACGATCGCGTCGCTGGCGCCGGTCTTGGTCTGCGCCTTCTTCAGCCGGTCCGTGTAGCGCTCGGTGTCGCGGAACTTGAGCGGGTCGACGGCCGGCTTCGGCAGCTCGATGGTCTCGTACTTGCCGTCGTCGAACAGCATGGCCAGCCGCTTGGTCGGCGACAGACGCATATGGTGGCCGCAATGCTGGCAGACATGGAGGTTGGCCTCCAGGTCGCGATGGAACAGCATCGCCTCGCAGTTCGGGCACTTCGTCCACAGATTGTCCGGCGTCTCCGGCCGGGACGAGACGAGAGCCCGGATCTTCGGGCGGATGTAGTTGGTCAGCCAGTTCATGGCGCGGTTTTCCGCCTTTCGGGCCGGAAGGTCAAGATCGAGGCATTCCTTGAGAGTAAGGCAAAATTGCCTTATATGTAAGGCTGTCAAGCCTTACAGGCCTTCACCATGATGACGCTCCTGACTGTCACGACCAAGGGCCAGGTGACCTTGCGCAAGGAATTGCTGCAGCACCTCGGCGTTGCGCCCGGCGACAAGATCGCCGTCGACCTGCTGCCGGACGGCCGGGCCGAAGTGCGGTCGGCGAAGGCATCGGGGACCATCGAGGATTTCTTCGGCTGCCTCGCCGAACCCGGAACACCGAAGCTGTCGATCGAGGACATGGATGCCGTCATCGCCGCGGGATGGGCCGGCGAAACGTGAAGATCATCGCCGACACCAACCTACTGGTCCGGGCCGCCATGCGGGACGATCCGGAGCAGACGGCGCTGGCGGAAACGGCGCTCCGCAACGCCGACAGCATCGCCGTCACCCTGCCGACCCTGTGCGAGTTCGTCTGGGTCCTGACGCGCGGCTACAGGAAGACGCCGGGCCAGGCCGCAACGGCCGTGCGTCGGCTGCTGAGCAGCGCCACCGTGGCGGCCGACGGCCCGGCTGCCGATGCCGGTCTCGCGATTCTCGAAGCTGGCGGCGATTTCGCCGACGGCGTCATCGCCTTCGAGGGACGGCGTCTTGGCGGCGAGGTGTTCGTGACCTTCGATCGCAAGGCGGCATCGCTGGTCGATGCCGCCGGCACCAGGGCGCGGCTTCTGTCCAGGACCTGACCCGCCGACAGACCGGCGGATCGCATCTCGCGGCGCCCGAGCCTACGGGTTCGGCACGAACATGGCGTTGGGCGGCGCCGCCGAAACCTGCCGCACCACCTCCGCCAGCGTGGTCATGCAGCAGTCCAGCGACCAGCCCCGACGCATGACGCCGCCGGAGATCTCGACCGCCGTGACGGAGTGGACGATCCCGCCCTGCTCGAAGGCGACGAGCCAGGTGTCGCCGTCATGGCCGGCGGTGATGAAGCGCCGCATCGGCAGCGGCTCGACCACGGCGTCGCCGACATTGAACGGCTCGCCTTTCCCGGCCATGCCATCCAGCCCCCGGTTGTCCGCCCCCAGCGCCCGGCGAACCGGGGCCGGAAGCGCCGCGAGCGACGTGACCTCGCGCAGCCGGTGACCCTGCCAGGACACGGCAGGTCCCGACGGGGCTTCCGCAGGCTCGGCCCCCGGCCCCTGGGCGACGGGTGTCGCCGCGCAGGCCGCGAGGGCGACGATCAGGACGACGGCACCGACACAGCCCCTCATCACCATGGCAGCCCCCGGCGAAGTCAGATCATCGCCAGGAGGCGCCGCCATTGTGGCGCAACGATGGAGGCACCCCGCCTCAGCGTGCCCCGCGCACGCCTTCGGCCAGGCGGCGGACCAGGGCCAGCGGCGCATCCACCGTCGCCGCGGTCGGGCGGCCGTCGGCGTGCAGCGAGTGCCGGATCTCCTCGACGATGGCCGATCCGACCACCGCGGCGTCGGCGATGCGGGCGATCGCGGCCGCCGCCTCGGGCGTCTTGATGCCGAAGCCGACGGCCACCGGCAGGTCGGTGTGGCGCCGCAGCCGGTCGATCGCCGGCTGCACCGCCGCCGCATTCGCCGCCGCCGCGCCGGTGATGCCGGTGACCGAGACGTAGTAGATGAAGCCCGAGGTGTTCTTCAGCACCGCCGGCAGCCGGGCGTCGTCGGTGGTCGGCGTCGCCAGGCGGATGAAGTCGATCCCCGCCGCCAGCGCCGGCAGGCACAGCTCGGCATCCTCCTCCGGCGGCAGGTCGACCACGATCAGCCCGTCCACCCCGGCGGCCTTGGCGTCGGCCAGGAAGCGCTCGACCCCGTAGGAGTAGATCGGGTTGTAGTAGCCCATCAGCACGACGGGGGTCGCGCTGTCGCCCTGACGGAAGCGGCGCACCAGGTCCAGCGTCTTCGCCAGCGTCATGCCGACGGCCAGCGCCCGCAGGCCGGCCGCCTGGATCGCCGGGCCGTCGGCCATCGGGTCGGTGAAGGGCATGCCGATCTCGATCAGGTCGGCGCCGGCCTTGGGCAGGCCCTCCAGGATCCTGAAACTGCTCTCGATGTCCGGGTCGCCGGCGGTCACGAAGGTGACCAGTGCGGCCCGGTTCTGCGCCTTCAGCTCGGCGAAGCGCACGGTGATGCGGGTCATCAGATCTGCACTCCGAGCGCGTCGGCGACGGTGAAGATGTCCTTGTCGCCGCGGCCGCTGAGGCACATGACGAGCAGGTTGTCCTGGGGCAGGCCGGGCGCGATCTTGATCACATGCGCCAGGGCATGTGCCGATTCGAGCGCCGGAATGATCCCTTCCAGCCTGGCGCAGAGCTGGAACGCCTCCAGCGCCTCCTGGTCGGTCACGGCTGCGTATTTCACCCGGCCGATGTCGTTCAGCCAGGCATGCTCCGGCCCGATACCGGGATAGTCGAGGCCGGCGGAGATCGAATGCGCCTCCTCGATCTGGCCGTCCTCGGTCTGCAGCAGATAGGTGCGGTTGCCGTGCAGCACGCCCGGGCGGCCGCCGGTCAGCGACGCCGCGTGCTTGCCGGTCTCGACGCCGTGGCCCGCCGCCTCGACGCCGTGGATCGCGATCTCCGGCATGTCGAGAAAGGGGTGGAACAGGCCGATGGCGTTGGACCCGCCGCCGACCGCCGCCACCAGCGTGTCCGGCATGCGGCCCTCGGCCTGCATGATCTGCTCGCGCGTCTCGTTGCCGATCACCGACTGGAAGTCGCGCACCATGGCCGGGTACGGGTGCGGTCCGGCCACCGTGCCGATGATGTAGAAGGTGTCCTCGACATTGGTGACCCAGTCGCGCAGGGCCTCGTTCATCGCGTCCTTCAGCGTGCGGCTGCCGGAGACGACAGGCACCACCTCGGCGCCCAGCAGCTTCATCCGGAACACGTTCGGCTTCTGCCGCTCGATGTCGACCTCGCCCATGTAGATGGTGCAGGGGAGGCCGAACAGGGCGCAGACCGTGGCGGTGGCGACGCCGTGCTGCCCGGCGCCGGTCTCGGCGATGATCCGGGTCTTGCCCATGCGCCGGGCCAGCAGCACCTGGCCCATGCAGTTGTTGATCTTGTGCGCGCCGGTGTGGTTCAGCTCCTCGCGCTTGAAGTAGACGCGGGCGCCGCCGAGATGCTCGGTGATCCGCTCGGCGAAGTAGAGCGGGCTGGGCCGGCCGACATAGTGGGTCAGGTAGTAGCGCAGCTCGCTGGCGAACTCAGCGTCCTTGCGGGCGGAGGCATAGGCCTTCTCGACCTCGAGGATCAGCGGCATCAGCGTCTCGGCGACGAAACGGCCGCCATAGAGGCCGAAGCGGCCATTCTCGTCCGGGCCCGTGCGGAAGCTGTTCGGACGGGGCTGGAAGGGTGCGGTCTCGGTCAAGCGGGGCGGCTCCCGGCGCAATCGTGGCAAGAATGGGGCTGAGGCGGGTGACCTTACCGGCGACCGCGCCGCGCGCCAAACATTTGTCGCGAATGCCCGAGGCGCACGCATTCCAGACCCGCAGGGAGCGCAGGGCGGGAAGGGTCGTCCCGCCCCTTCACCGTCATTGCGAGGAAGCGAAGCCGACGAAGCAATCCAGGGGCCAGTGTGAACCGGCCCCTGGATTGCTTCGCTTCGCTCGCAATGACGGTGTGTGGAGGGAGACGCCTGCGCTACTGCCCGACGGCCCGCACGGCGGCGAGGAAGCGTTCCACCCGCTCCGGCGTCTTGTGGCCGGGGCGCTCTTCGATGCTGGAGGCGACGTCGACCGCGACGGCGCCGGTGCGGGCGACGGCCTCGGCGACATTGGCCTCGTTGAGGCCGCCGGCCAGCATCCAGGGCTTCGACCAGGTCCGGCCGGACAAGATCGACCAGTCGAAGGCCAGGCCATTGCCGCCGGGCAGCGAGGCGACGCCCTTCGGTGGCTTGGCATCGAACAGCAGTCGGTCGGCCACCGCCTCATAGGCAGCGACCCCGTCCAGATCCTCGACCGTGGCGATCTTGATCGCCTTCATCACCGGCATGGCCCAGCGGCCGCGGATCTCCGCCACCCGGGCCGGCGTCTCCGAACCGTGCAGTTGGATCACGTCGAGCGGCACCCGGCCCAGCACGGCGCCGAGCTCGTCCTCGGTCGGGTCGACGAACAGGCCGACGCTGCGCAGTCCGGTCGGCACCATGCGCGCCAGCTCGGCGCCCAGGTCCGGCGCCACCGAGCGCGGGCTGGGCGGATAGAAGTTGAAGCCGACCCAGCGGGCCCCGTGCTTCGCCGCCGCCTCCAGCACCTCCGGGGTGCGGATGCCGCAAATTTTCGCGTCGATGGTGGTCATGGCACAGGAGATGTGGGGGCCGCGGCCCCGGCATCAAGCGCCAGGCCGAGATCGGCGGCGATCGCGCGCGCCGCCGCGGCCGGGTCGGCGGCGGCGGTGATCGGCCGGCCGATGACGAGATGGGTGGCCCCGGCTTCCATCGCCTCCTGCGGCGTCATCACCCGCTTCTGGTCGCCGGAATCGGCCCCGGCCGGACGGATGCCGGGCACCATCAGCACGGTGGTCGGCTTCAGCACGCGGCGCAGACGCGCGATCTCCCGCGGCGAGCAGACGACGCCGTCCAGGCCGCTCGATTCGGCCAGCCGGGCCAGCCGCTCGACCTGGCCGGCGACCTCCATCCCCTGCCCCACCGCCTCGAGATCGGCGACGTCGAGGCTGGTCAGCACGGTGACGCCGAGCAGCTTCGGCCGCGGCACACCCCGCTTCTCCGCCTCCGTCGCCGCCGCCTCGGCCGCGGCCTGCATCATCGCCCGGCCGCCGGAGGCGTGCAGGGTGATGTAGGCGGGCGACAGCGGCACCACCGACCGGATGGCGCCGGCCACGGTGTTGGGGATGTCGTGCAGCTTGATATCGAGGAACAGCGGCACGCCGGTGGGACGGACCTCGCGGATCCCCGCCGGCCCCTCCGCCATGAAGAATTCGAGGCCGAGCTTGATGCCGCCGACCGCGCCGGCGACCAGGTCGATCAGCCGCTTCGCCTCGTCCCGGGCCGGCGCGTCGATGGCGCAGAAAACCGGATTCGTGGTCATGCCCGCTCTCCTTCCGCCGGCAGGTGGCCGGCCGCCCAGGATGTCAGCTCCGCGGCGTCGCGCCGGCCGAGCACGCCGTCGGCCACCGCCCGGCCGATCAGCGCCCCGAACTTGAAGCCGTGGCCCGAGCACGGGCTGACCAGCCACGCCCGGCCCCGCCGCTCCAGGATGAAGCGGCGATCCGCAGTGAAGATATAGCGGCAGGGGCGGGCTTCGAGAATGCGGTAACGGTCGAGGTCGCGCAGCACCGGCCGGTAGCGCTCGCGAAAGGCCTCCGCCTCCCCCGCCGCCGGGGTCGGATCAGCCTCGGGATCCGCCTCGCGCTTCCAGGCCCCGAGGCCGATCTTCAGCCGGGTGCCGCCGACCGGCGGGATCGCCCAATGATCGTCCGGGAAGCCGCAATCGACGATGCCCGGCGCCGCGGCCCAGGCGGCGGCATGCTCCGCCGGCGGCTCGAGATAGACCACCAGCTGGCGGTAGGCGGTCAGCCGCGACGCCAGCTCC